>JAZUBI010000105.1:0-1091 GCA_045638385.1 Eubacteriales bacterium | reverse complement strand
GCCCTGCGTCACGGTGGTGCTGTTGTTGATGCGGCGGGCCAGCTTGTCCATGGTGAGTTCACCGGTCTTGATGGCTTGGCCGTGGAAATAGTTGGTACCTTCGATACCCTTCGGGTTCTTTACTTTCTTTACTGCGTAGGTAATTGGCATGGTTAAATGGGGACCCCCTCTAACTCCCCCTCTATGGGGAGAACTCCGACATCGCGGAGGTGTCAAGGAGGATTTTGTTAATGGTTAATAGTTTAGTTTATAATCTCTGGTGTGCGCACTGGCCTCGTTTTGCTTCTCGTAAGTTAAGGACTATGCAGTTCGCGCGATGTCTGCAAGCCCCTCTCCTTGGGAGAGGCGGGGGAGAGGCCTCCCTTTGTTTTCGTTACAAAAGTACGAAATCCGAGCACCCTCACTGTCCGCCACTGCGACCTATGGTAGGCTACACAAACAATCTTTCCAAGAAATGTAATTTTTCTTATTATCCGTTGATAATAAGCGCGTTTATGCTTGCTTATATGGCCGTTTTTTTGTAATTTTATGTGGAAATAAACGATTCATACAAAGATGTTTTTTGTCTCACGCAAATCTCACAAATCTCACGAAAATGGCTGCATCGAAAGGAGTTCTCGCAGCTGCCTCCGGCTGAAAGCACTCGGTGTTAACACCGACAAGCAAGGGCGAAGCGACTTGCCTCTGTGAGATTAGTGAGATCTGTGAGAGCTTAAAAGTTATATGAGATTTAATATTTCGCGTTTTTCGCGAGATCTGCGTGCGATAATAAAAAGAATAACATGGAAACAATGATTGAAATCCGCCCCTACACCAAAAGTGAGCTGGCCACGATGTATTTCCCCATCGGCTCAGCCTCGAACGCCCTACGTCGCCTCAACCGCTACATCAACCACGCTCACGGCCTCTTGCCCGCGCTGCTCGCTACGGGCTACCGTGTCAACGACCGTCACTTCACCCGAAGGCAGGTACAACTGATATTTGAATATTTGGGGGAGCCGTGACATGAGTGAAGAGGGAAAAGTGAAGAGGGAAGAGTGCGACATCGCGGAGCCTACCCTAAACATTCAACTCTAAACCCTAAACTATTT
>JAZUBI010000104.1:0-1917 GCA_045638385.1 Eubacteriales bacterium | reverse complement strand
AGCATCTGTCTCCCGAAGCACTTGCAAAAAAGCATCGCGTCGAAAACGATCCCACAAGCCGTAAGAATCATATGGACTATCTGCCCGGTATGGAGGTCATTGTGTCGGATGTTTGTTCTCAAGTCATGGCGCAGATGAACTCCTACGATTACAGCCAATATACGGCAAGAGATGTCCGTGCAGCTCTTGAACACACCACTTGCTCAATAGAAGATTTCAAGGCGCTTTTATCACCTGCCGCCGAGCCGTTCCTTGAACAGATGGCAGAGAGAGCAAGACTTGAAACAAGCAAGCATTACGGCAATACCGTGTATCTGTTCACGCCCCTTTATATAGCAAACTACTGCGAGAACTATTGTGTGTATTGCGGCTTCAACTGCTATAATTACATCAACCGTATGAAGCTCTCTATGGAGCAGATCGAAAAGGAAATGAAGGTTATCGCAGACAGCGGAATGGAAGAAATCCTCATCCTTACTGGCGAGAGCCGTGCGCAGAGCAATGTCGAATACATCGGCGAAGCCTGCAAGCTGGCACGAAAGTATTTCCGCATGGTAGGTCTTGAAATCTATCCCGTCAATACCGATGAATACAAGTATCTCCACGAATGCGGCGCGGACTATGTGACTGTGTTCCAAGAAACCTACGATACCGACAAATACGAGCAGCTTCATCTGCTCGGACACAAGCGTGTATGGCCTTACCGCTTTGATGCACAGGAAAGAGCCTTACGCGGCGGTATGCGAGGCGTTGCATTCTCGGCACTTCTTGGGCTTTCGGATTTCCGCAAGGATGCTCTTGCAAGCGCATTACACGTCTATTATTTGCAGAGAAAATATCCTCACGCTGAGATGTCGCTGTCCTGTCCACGCCTTAGACCGATCATCAATAACGATAAGATCAATCCTCTCGACGTTCACGAAAAGCAGCTTTGTCAGATCATCTGCGCCTACCGTATTTTCCTTCCGTTCGTGGGTATCACCGTGTCCTCGCGTGAAAGTGCGGAATTTCGCAACGGCATCGTAAAGATTGCCGCCACCAAGGTATCCGCAGGAGTTTCCACGGGTATCGGAGATCACGAAAGCAAATACAGCGGCAAGGAAACTGATGAGGTTCAAGGCGACGAGCAGTTTGAGATCGACGATAACCGCAGTCTTGACAAGATGTATAAGGATATTGAGGGAGAAGGACTTCAGCCCGTGCTGAACGATTATCTCTACGTATAAGGAGAAGAATATGAAAAACTTTGATACAACACTTTATTTTATCACCGATTCCACGGGCTTCGAGGAAGCAGAATTTCTCCGTCGTGTAGAGGAAGCACTCGCAGGCGGTGCTACCATCCTTCAGCTCCGGGAGAAGAACAAATCTACAATGGAGTATATCGAGCTTGCTGAAAAGGTTCACGAGCTGACGAGGAAATACAATGTTCCGCTTATCATCGATGACAGGATCGACGTAGCTCTTGCCGTAGGCGCAGAGGGCGTTCACCTTGGAAAAGAAGATATGCCCATCGCAACTGCAAGAAGAATCCTCGGCAACGACTTCATTATAGGAGCGACTGCGAAGACAGTTCCGTGGGCTCTTGAAGCTTACGAGGGTGGCGCAGATTATCTCGGTGTCGGCGCAATTTATCCGACGACCACAAAGGTAAAAACCGTTCTTACATCTACGGAAACCTTGGCTGATATCTGCAAGGCTGTTCCGATTCCCGTTAACGCCATCGGAGGTCTTAACAAAAACAACATTGACGTTCTTGCAGGAATTCCTATTGCGGGTATCTGCGTTGTATCCGCCATTATGAAAGCTGAAAGTCCGAAAACGGCAACAATGGAACTTAAGGCAAGAGCAAAGGAACTCGGAATCATATGATAAAAGGCGCAATATTTGATCTTGATGGCACGCTCCTCGACTCCA
>JAZUBI010000103.1:0-59045 GCA_045638385.1 Eubacteriales bacterium | reverse complement strand
CGACTTAGGAGCTTAACCTCGACGCTATCCACGACACCGTACACGAGATGGCAGGTGACGAGGCAAGACACGGTAAGGCATTCGAAGGTCTCCTTGAGAGATACTTCGGTTGATCTTAATATAAAAATCAATAAATCTCCCCACGGTTACTGCCGTGGGGAAATTGCCTTAAATAATGACATCAATAAGAGAGGATGCTATGAATACAAAAGCACTTTATAATCTCACCTACGGCGTATATTTTATGTCCGCGCAGAAGGACGGCAAGGATAACGCGTGTATCATCAACACCGCAGTGCAGGTAGCAAATAATCCCACCCGTATTTCAATCGCGGCAATAAAAGGCAACCTTACCCACGATATGATCCTTGAGACGGGCAAGTGTAACCTTTCGCCGCTTTCCACTGACGCGCCCTTTTCGCTCTTTCAGCATTTCGGCATGCAGTCGGGCAGAAGCGTGGATAAATTTGCGGAGTTTTCCGACGTGGCAAGAAGCGAAAACGGTCTTTACTACCTTACAAAATATTCAACGGCGCTCCTTTCTTTAAATATCGTTGAAAAACACGATCTCGGAACTCACACCTTGTTTATCGGCGAGCTTGTTGACGGAGAGGTGCTTGCAAGCGACGAGAATTGTACATACGGCTATTATCAGACGGTTATCAAGGCAAACGCCACCAAGCCCGAGGTAAAGAGCGGCTGGAGATGCACGGTCTGCAACCACGTTTACGAGGGAGAAGATCTCCCCGAGGACTATATTTGCCCCATCTGTAAGCACGGCGTAGAGGACTTTGAAAAGATCGGCGCAATACCCGCACGCGTAAAGGCAGAGGAGCCCAAGCCCACACTCAGAGGCGGCAAAAAGTATATCTGCTCTGTATGCGGCTACGTTCACGAGGGGGAGTGCGCCCCCGAAAAGTGCCCCCAGTGCGGAGTGCCTGCGGATAAGTTCACCGAGGCAAACAGTGCCGAGAGAGTTTGGGCGGCAGAGCATATCGTAGGCGTTGCAAAGGGCGCTCCCGAGGCTGTTATGGAAGACCTCCGCGCTAACTTCATGGGCGAGTGCACCGAGGTCGGTATGTATCTCGCAATGGCAAGAGTAGCTCACAGAGAGGGCTACCCACAGATAGGCGAGTATTGGCAGAAGGCGGCATACGAGGAAGCAGAGCACGCGGCAAAGTTCGCAGAGCTTCTCGGTGAGGTTGTAACCGATTCCACAAAGAAGAACCTCGAGATGCGCGTTGAAGCAGAGAACGGCGCAACTCTCGGAAAGTTCGAGCTTGCAAAGATGGCTAAAGAGCTCGGACTCGACGCTATCCATGACACCGTCCACGAAATGGCAAGGGACGAAGCCAGACATGGCAAAGCCTTCGAAGGACTTTTGAAGAGATATTTCAATAAGTGATAACCAAATACACCAAAAGGACAGACTTCGGTCTGTCCTTTTTGCGCTTTTTTCAACGAGATTTAACCCGATTCGTGGAGTTTTATTGGAACTTTTGAGGGCTCAAAAAGGGAATTTTGGAAGTCTTTTTGGAAGCCTACTTAATTATATCAAAAAAGCCCATTCTTGCGAACAGGCTTTAGAAATTGTTTGCGGAAAGGCTGCGGATAATTAATGTTTCTATTCGTTTGCTTTGAAAAATTTTGTCTCAAAAATATATAGTGAACAGTCTCTTATCCTCGGTCATTATGTTAGTGCCGGAAGCGTAATCGCAGACGGTGTATTCGAGCGTATCGCTGCCGTTTGAAAGGGTGAGACGGAACTCTGCGTTGATGCCTTCGTGCGAGGTGAGTCTTTCGCACTTTACACACTTGTATTCGGGGGTCAATTTGGGACTTCCAAACATCTCGTCCTCGGTGTTGCCGATAATCTTGGATCGGCATAGGAGCATTGCGCCCTTTTTGATTATGCAAGCCTTGCCTCTGAGGTATTGATCGGGGTCGGCGGAAAGGTATTTGTAAAGCTCGTGCGTATCGTCGCTCTTGGATATCCAACGAACCTTCTCCCATGCAAGATCACCGAGCGTGGGGTGTGATACGACCTCTGTGACGGTAACGGGAGGGTCAAATTCAAGGCTGATCTCACACGTGGGTGTTGTGACGACGACATCAAAAAATCCCTTGTCCGCGTTGTGCTGTTCTCCGCCAATTGTGACGGTAGTTCTATTGCTCCATCTCGGTATACGCAGCTTTACGTGCAGTGTGCTTGAAATGCCTGAAAGTGTGACCTTTGCGTTATCGGTGGCGGGATAATCTCCGTCTATCTTTACGTTTACGGTGGCATTTCCTATCTTGATGCTACCGTCAAAGGTGTTGTACATGTTTAAGTAGAGCGTGTCATTATCACTCATTACACAGCTCTCGGCAAAATTAAGAAGTCCGCGCGGAAGATTGTTAACGCAGCAATGATTGTGAAGCATATCCGCCTGAATTCTTGCGACCATGTGTCTGCCCGCGGTACGGATTGCGCGTGCGCCCCAAAGACCGTCCTTGAAGATAGAGGCGAAGAGGGCGTTGTATGCTGAATCCTCAAATTCGTCCATATATTTTACGTCGCCGGTGATGAGGAAGAGCTCGTGTGCAAGTCGCATGAGGTGGATGACGTCGCAGGGCTCGCTCATACAGTTTAAGTCGTATGCCGCATCTCCGAAAACGTCGTTGAAGGCAACGCTTGAAAGCAGATTCTTCTCGTGCACCATAAGGATATCGAAAAATTCGCGTGTTGCGGTTAGATACTTGTCTTCACCGGTTACTCTGTAGAGCTCTAAAAGTCCGTCAAAGCAGGACATCATCTCGTATGCCTTTGCCCACAGGTCACTGTCGGGATACCACTCACGGATGCGCTTGCCCGAGAGAGAATTTGCAATAAGTCCGGGCATTATATCGCTGTTCTCCCATCTGTCTGCAACGCCTTTGCAGAATTTGAGATATTTTTCGTCCTCGGTGATGCGATAAAGAATAAGCATCGGCTTCATTATCGAGCAAGAGGCAAGACCGTTGAAGGTTCCCGTGTCGCCAAGCTCTACTTCAAGCACGTCAAGCTCACCTATAAGATGGTCTGCAATGCCACGGGCGCAATTCAGTATATCCTTGTCGCCAATAAGATCATACGCCTCAAGCATACCCCAAAAGGTGTATTTTCTGCACCAAATGTTCCAGTTCCAGCGAGCCGGGAAGCCAAGTGCCTTTATAGCCTCCTCCTCGCTTGGAGGAAAGACGTAGCTTGAATTCTTATAAGTGCCGAGATAGCCGTCGGCTCTTTGGAGAGTCATCAGCTTTTTCGCGCCGTTGTGTATAAAATTGCGCAGATCATCCGAATTGAGATATTTTGCGGCTCTGCACGCGCTCAGTATCCATTTACCCCAGAATTCACCCTGCCAGAGTCCCGCGGCGGTCTTATCGTCAAGCTGATTTACAAAGGCATCCTCTGCCTCCTTATAGGCAACCTTTTGCGCATATTCGGAAGTAACTCGGCCGCACAAAAACGTGTCGATCGCGCTGCCGTAATATCCGCCGACACGAATAGAATCGAGCGCGGCTCTTGAAATCTTATTTTGAATCTTATAGCTTATCATAAAAACCTCCCGTGTTTTTTAAAATTATAACACGGGAGATATATTTGCTTCAATATTGAATTTTTACGCAAATGTGGTGGATTTTTACCTTTTTCGGTATTCGCTCGGAGTGCACCCAAACTCAGATTTAAAGAGTCTGTAAAACTGCGAGGTGTCCGAAAATCCGCATTTTTGCGCTATCGCGGCGGCGGTCTCGTTTCCTTCGCGAAGCAAACGCGCGGCGGCAAAAAGCCTTTTTTCGTTTACGTATTCGCTGAGATTCTTACCGAAATAGTGCTTGAATCTTCTTGAAAAATATGATGGATTATAGAAGCAGTTTGCGGCGATGTCGGATAGCGTTATCTTCTCGAAAAGGTGTTCGTCAACGTATTTTTCGATTCTCGCGGTGTGAAGATCGGTGTCGGGCTCGCCCTCCTTAAGCTTGCGTACGAGCATTGTGATAAGCACGTCTGTGTAGCCGAAAAGCGCCGTGCACCAGCCCTTTTTCTTCATCTCGTATTCGTCGAGCATTGCATCTATGAGATTGGTGACGGTGATGAGCTCATTGCCACTAAAGGATACTATCTCGCTTGGGGAGAGCTCGCCGTCGATCGATGAAAATTGGGGCAGGGAAAAGATGTCGAAAATATTTTCGGAGGAGATTAGTCTGTCGCTTATAAACTCAGGGCGCAGAAGGATGTGTATGAATTCCATCCCCGTGTTTGAAAATGAATGCTCGCGCCCGAAATTGACGAAGAGCATATCTCCGCGCTTGACGGTATGCGAAACGCCGCCGACAGTCTCGATGCCCTCGCCCGAGCGGATGAAGATTATTTCAATAAATTCGTGCTTGTGCGGCTCCTTGTCGCGGCGGTCGGTCTCCTTTTTTACGAGAATGCCCTCGCCACACTCAAAGATGTCGTCTGCCTTATATATTTGCATATCGCTTCCTCATTGTTCTGATGTCAATTTTATTTCCATGCGCTCGGCGGCATTCCGCAGATCTGCTTGAAGGTCTTGCTGAAATAATACACGTCCGAAAAGCCGCAAAGCTCGGATATCTCGGTTATCGAGATTCCCCCCGCAGAGAGCAGATCCTTTGCTTGCTCGATCTTTTTTACCGTTATATATTTGCTTGGTGTTATTCCAAAGGATTGCTTGTACAAATCCCTGAATCTCCTCTCACCGAGCTTGCTTCGCTCAGCCGCTACCTTAAGGCAATCCTCTTTTGTGAAGTTGAGATCGATATGCTTTTTGGCTTCGATCAATCTCGGGTCTTGATGAAAATATTGCTTTGTGCGTACCGCTTCAAGGATGTCGCAAAAATCATAAGCGATTGAAAAGAGCTTTAATTCGTTTCCCGCCGCCTTGAATGCTCCTGCCTTATTTAAGAGTGATATTGCCTCGTATACGTTTGCGATCGGGAGGCAAAAGCTTTCGGTCTCGATTTCCTCATCGGTAGTGAAATGGATAGACAGCGACTCCCCGAATTCATATGTTGTAACCCTATAATCGTCCTTTTGGTTCAGAAAGTAGACGCATCCCCCACTCATTACGAAGCTTTTTTTATCCATAATGTGCAAAGCGCTGCCGGAAATTTTGATGCCGATAATATGATTCCTTCGATTAAAAGACGTCCACTCCGCAATGGTGGGGCGATATTTGATAACGCTTATTACGTCTTTAATTCGAATGTTATTCAATTTCAAAGCAAAATCACCTCGGTTTCTGCTTTGATTTTACCACATTCCCGCTCCTTTGTAAATACAGGATGCAAAAAAATATTTCCGTTTTTTACAAAATTTCAGTTTATTGCATTGAATTGAGGTCGGAGTAAGTGTACAATGAATAAAAAAGCAGCGGAGGAAAGAACTATGAATCGAGAAGCCCTGAGAGGCGAGCTGTACGACTTTTATCTTCACGGTGACGGAGAGCGTGCAAAGACCTTTGCTGATAAGTGCTTTTCTATCCTTGACGCATCGGTGAGCGACAAAATGTCGGTAACACAACAAAAAATGCTTCAATATGACGTGATCACAGAGGAATTTGAGCCCGTGATCTTCCCTCACGTCCCGTTCTTTTACGAGACAGGTGTTTTGACCTCGCTTTCCGACGGAGCAAGATATGCCAAGGGGTATAACTTTGTTCATGCGAACGGCTGGGCGTTTTGTCGTAAACAGAATATTTTTTGGGATCAGGACATGGAGCTCTTCAAAAGACGTCAGGCACATGCAAAAGAGCGACTTTACCATATATGCGGTCCCTTCAACGATACCTCACAGCACTTCAATTTCAATTCGCGTCCCTTTTTGGAGGAGGGCGCTAAGGGCATATATGAAAGAGCAGAGGCGGAGCTTGCCCTTGCCCAAGCCGACGAGGAAAGAGAGTTTTTACAATCGGTGTGCCGCGGTATGCTCTCACTCAAAAAAATGGCTGAGAAATTTTCAAAAAAAGCCGCCGAAATGCTCAGATCCGAAACTGATGAGGAATGCAGACGTTATCTTCGCTTGATTGAAGAGAGCGCAAAGAGAATTCCGTGGGAAGCGCCGAGGAGCTTTTATGAGGCGTTGGCGGCTCTTGCCTTTTTGCGCACCGCGATGGGCTCGCTCGAGGGAGCGGGACCCAACACCTTCGGAAGGATCGATAAGGACCTTATATCCTTCTACCGCGCGGATATATCAAGCGGTGCTATGACAGAGGAGGAGGCGTACGAGCTCATCTGCCAATTTCTCATCATATGGGACTGTCATTACGATCACGATATGCCGATGGAGGGCTATGCCGACCACGAGCTTGAAAACACCTATACCTTGGGTGGGTGTGACGATAACGGCGAGCCGCTTTGCAACGAGCTGACATTAGCCTTTTTGAGAGCGACAAGAGAGGAAAAGATCATTTTCCCAAAGATCAAGTGCCGCTACTCAAAAAATTCTCCCGAAGTCTATCTTGAGGAGCTATGCCGCGCGATCGTCTCGGGAACAACTACCGTTCTTATACAGAATGACGACTCCACCATCCCCGCTATTCTGCGCTCGGGCAGACCCATAAGCGAGGCGAGAGATTATTATATTTCGGGCTGTTGGGGAATGGGCACGAATCAGGAAAAGTACGATCACGGAAATTACCTTAATCTTCTGAAGCCCTTTGAATATTCGGTTCACGACCGCCGTGAAAAGATGGAGCTTGTCGGAATCAAATTTGAGAGCTTTGACGAATGCCAAAGCTTTGAGGAGCTTTACGCGAAAACACTTAGAAACTGCGAGCTTGTGCTCGATGCCAAGCTTGACGTTCAAAGGAGAGGCGGTCAGGTCTTTCATCTTGTAGACAGATTCCCGATATTTTCATCCACGCTTGAGGGTTGCATAGAAAAGCACCGCGATTTCACAATGGGTGGCGCAAAGTACAGAGACGATTATCAGCTCCTTGTCGGTCTGCCGAATATAATAGATTCCTTGCTTGCGATAAAAACGCTTGTTTTCGACCAAAGAAAATACACTCTTTCCGAATATCTCGGCGCGGTACGCGCAAATTGGGAGGGATACGAGGAAATGAGACAGGAGGCTGTCCTCTGCCACGGCTGGGGAGACGGCAACGAGGACTCTTCAAGCCTTGCCAACCGCTTCAACAACGATCTTTATTCGATTTTTCAAAGAAAAGAGGGACCGTACGGCGGACGTGTCCACATGGGGCATTTGACCTATACCGAAATACGCTTTTGGGGCGCAGAAACGCTTGCAACCCCCGACGGACGAAAAAACGGTGAGTATTTTTCGCAAGGGCTTACCCCGTCGCGCCTTAAGCGCATCCCCTGTGTCAACGACGTTATAAACAGCCTCTCCTGCCTTGACGGCTCGACTATGGCGGCAAACTCGGTGGTAAATATTATCCTTCCTTCAAAAATCCCGCTTGACAGATGCGTGGGCTTTCTCCGCGCGTGTGCGGACACGGCAATGCAGTCGCTTCAGCTCAACTGCACCTCTAAAGAGGAGCTTTTGGACGCTCAGGCACATCCCGAGAATTACCCCGACCTTATCGTTCGAGTCACGGGATTTTCAGCAAAATTTACAAACCTTTCAAGGGCTTGGCAGGATGAAGTGATTTCGAGGAATTTTTATGAATGATCTGAAAGCGACGATATTTGATATTCAAAGAAACTCATACGTTGACGGCCCCGGTATACGCACGACGGTGTTTTTTAAGGGCTGTAATCTAAATTGCGCGTGGTGTCATAATCCCGAAAGTCAATCAAAAAAGCCTCAGCTGATGTTTTACAGAAATAAGTGCAAAAGCTGCGGCAAATGCGCCGAGGTGTGCCCGCATAATTTAGAAAAATGCGAGCTTTGCGCAAAATGCGCCCTATATTGCCCAAATCACGCAAGGGAGATGTGCGGCAGGGAATACACGGTCGATGAGATTTTTGAGATAATAATCAAGGACAAAAGATTTTACGATGCCTCGGGCGGCGGTGTTACATTCTCCGGTGGAGAATGCATGCTTCAGATCGATTTTTTAGTCGAGATATTGAAGCGATGCCATGAAAACCGAATACCTACCGCCGTTGACACGGCAGGGCACGTGCCGTATTCTTATTTTGAAAGAATATTGCCGTATGCCAATCTTTTGCTGTACGATATCAAATGCCATGACTCCGAGATGCACGTCAAATACACCGGTGCCGACAACGGCACGATCCTTAAAAATTTGGAAAAATTGTTGTTGACAGACACCCCCATATGGGTCAGAATTCCGATAATATCCGGTGTCAATGATAGCGAAGACGAAATGCGAAGGATCAAAGGCTTCCTTGAGTCTCGCAAAATGCCGCAGAAAATAGAGCTTCTTCCGTATCACGCTATGGGTGAGCATAAATACTCTGCGCTTGGCAGGGAGCTTACAAAATTCAGCGCCCCGTGTGAAGAGCAAATGCGAAAATTTAAGAATATTTTCAATATAAGTGAGGTATGAAATGATACCGTTTAACAGAGATTGGTTGTTTTTTAAAGGTGATATTTCCGCTCCCGCCGAGCGCGGCTTTACCAAAGCGGGTGCTTGGTGGCAGAACGGCGCGGCAATAGCTTTTGACGATTCAAAATGGCAAAAGGTCCATCTTCCGCACGATTTTATGTTCACAAGTGGTTTTTCAAAGGCACCTGTGGATCAAGCACGACCGGATGATCTACCCGATATGGGAACGATAGACAGCATTCATTCCGCGCGCGGCTCGATCTCGGGCGGAGTTGCCTGGTATAGAAAGCATTTTTATACCCCTGAGAATTCGAAGGGGAAGAAGGTCTACCTGCGCTTTGACGGCGTTTGCAGAGATGCGACCGTTTACGTAAACCAATATAGAGTATTGTCCCATCTGAACGGATTTATGGGATTTGTTGCGGACGTTTCCGATCTTCTGACGTATGAAGGAGAGAACGTTCTTGCGGTTTGTGTTGACACGACAGAAACCGAGGGCTGGTGGTATCAAGGCGGAGGAATCTACCGCAATGTGTGGCTTGACGTAAGAGAAAGAGTACACTTTAACCGCGATACTCTCCATATTCTTCCCACGGTCGATCATAAAAGCCGAAGTGCCTCGGTCAAGGTAGGGTTTGATATTGAAAATCACACCGAAAAAAGCGTGGATAGCAGCGTGCTCGTCCGCACGTATTCACCGAGCGGTGAGCTTGCATGTGAGAGCACCTCTACTCTGTACGTGCCGAGTATGGATAGGGCACGCGGCGAGCTCGAATTCAACCTTCACAACCTAGAGCTTTGGAATTGTGATACACCTAACCTCTACCGGGTGGTGCTGACAACCGATAGCGATCAGATAGAATCTAATATCGGCTTCCGTCACATTGCGTTCGACACGGAACATGGATTCTTCTTAAATGGCGTCAAAACCAAGCTGAAGGGCGTATGCGTTCATCAGGGACACGCTTGCGTAGGCTCTGCCGAGTACGACGGACTCCACGAATTTAAAATAAAGAAGCTGAAGGAAATGGGATGTAATGCCTATCGCACCGCCCACCATCCCGTATCAAGAGAGCTTCTTGATGCCTGCGACAGACTTGGAATGCTTGTAATGGAAGAGACCAGGCTTATGTCCACGGGCAACGAGGATAGGGCGATATTTGAAGAGATGATTAGGAACGACCGTAATCATCCGTCTGTCATAATGTGGTCCATCGGCAACGAGGAGCATATGATACAGTTTACCGAGCAGGCGAATTATATTTGCCGCACGATGAGCGCGATAGCACATAAGCTTGACCCCACAAGACCCGTAACCGAGGCTCTGCTTATGTGGGATATGGAGAAAAAGGAGCTTATCAGGGACACACAGCTCGCCGCGCCCGTAGCGGATAACGTCGATATCATCGGCGTAAACTATTGCTATGACACGTGGGACAGCCTCCACACGGCTTATCCCAATAAGCCCTTCGTCGTTACAGAGTCCGCCACCGTGAATACAACAAGAGGAGCGGTGGTGAGAAGCGATGCCTTATGCAGGATAGCTCTCGGACACAATATTGCTACCGGAGTACACGCATGGAGGTGCACTGCACAAAAAGATTACTGTATTGGAATGTTTGCCTGGACGGGATTTGACTATTTCGGAGAGCCCACACCGTTTACGTATCCTGCAATTATGTCAAGCTTCGGTATTATGGACGTCTGCGGATTTCCGAAATATCCATACTACTATTACAAGGCGAATTGGCGCGATGATATTGACACGTTTGAGCTTTGTCCCCATTGGAATCAAGTTGACGGGGGAGAGAGGCGCACGATGTATCTTTTCTCAAAGTGTGACGAGGCGGAGCTTTTTGTAAACGGAGCTTCGGTGGGAAGGAAGAAGATAGATAAGTATTCCTATGCCTCGTGGGAGGTCGATTTCGAGCCGGGCGAGGTAAGTGCAGTAGGCTACAAAAACGGAATTGAGGTCAATCGCAAAACACTTGCCACAACGGGCGATACCGCAAGGCTATTTGCTAAAGTTGAGCATGTGAGCAGGGATAAAAACGGCATTGTCCGTGCTATAATCAAGCTCTCCGCGCTTGATAGCGAGGGGCGAGTAGTACCAACGGCTGACAATGATTTTGATATTATCACGGGCGACGGAGTTACGCTCGCGGGAGCAGGAAACGGAAACCCAATATGTCACGACAATCCTCAAAGCACTTCATATCCGCTTTTTGCAGGGCTTGCGCAGGTGATTTTGCAGAGAGATGAGGCGGATGGCATAGGTAAAGCAATATTTTCCATCAAAGGAATGAATTCGGTTGCGGTAGAGTTTTAAATTTTCCGAATACCCATTCATTTTTTAATGACAATAAACAAGCCTCGGTTGAGCGAAAGGCTCTCGACCGAGGCTTGTTTTAAAATGCATAGTGAAGAAATTCCCGTGCTTGGTCACTCTTTGATCCGTCATTCACATATACGCTTTGCTTTCAAGAGCGCCCCGTCGTTTTCCTTTAACTCAAGTATACCGTTTTGCAATTGAGAGCCGTATAGCGTCTCTACCGCGTAGCCCTCCTTTATGCTCAGGTGTGCCTTTGTCGCCCGATTGTGGTAGTTGATGGCGAAAACGTATATCTCACCGTCGTCGCCGTAATGCTCGGTAAGCATAACGAAGGGGTCAGAGGAGTAGCATAGCTTCTCGATATTTGCCGCGCGCGCGATCTCTTTGTATACCTCTCTGTATGCGGGGGCGTTGGGGTCGTGGAAGATTTTCGGTGTCGATGCCATATAGGATTCAAGAGGCAGAGTCATCGTGTAGATATATCCCTCCCCAAATTTGTTCTTGAAAAATACTGCCTCGCCGTCCTCGTCTCTTCCAACTACGTCGGCAGAGATGGTCTCGGGCTTGTAAAAATATTCCGTGCTTATGGGAAGCTTGTGCTCGCCAAGGGTAAGAGTCCTTTTTTCGCATATCTTTTCTCTGTAAGCAAACTCCACTCCCGATATCGTGGGCAGATCACGCAGCAATCCCGTGTCGGCGCAGAGATATAGCACGCTTCCGCTTCGCACCTTGCAAAGAAGCTCGTCGAGTCTGTTCTTCGGTATGGACTTGTTGCCTTTTATAGAGGGAATAATGTAAAGAGGCGAATCAGGGATAGGATCAAGAAGATATGAAAATCCCATATTAAGATCGGCCTGCTTGCACGTGGCGTATGTCGCGCGGAGAAGGTCTGTGCTTGGTGACTCCTCTCTCGGTATAAGTATCACGCCGTCGGTTTTGGCGATGGGTAGGTTGTGATTCGGTAGCTTTTCCAAAAGTGCACAAAAGTCTTTGTTTTCCTTGACCAAGGGCTTTGCATTAAGGTCCTTGTCAAAAAATCCGTATTGACTGCCAATGGTATTCCATCGGTAGGGCGCATATGAGTGATGTCCCTGGTCAAAGGCGCACCACCACATAGTGCCGTGGCACCCGTGGGCAAGAGAGGTCAAAAGCGCCGCGCGGTAAAAGTCCGCCTCGGTCTTTTTTGAGCAGTTCATATATCCAACAGAGCCGAATTCCTGAACGAAGGTCGGAATACCGCCCACGTCCTCACCGAGTCTGCACTTGAACGGCAGGTCGAGTATGGGCAGGGAGGTAGTAAGCGGAGAGCCTTGCGTCGAAAAAACATTGTAGGGATGTGTCGTGTGTATATCACATATCTCTCCTATCATTTTTAAGCTGGAGCTTCCCGTATCTATGCTTGAGCGGTCTAACCCCGATATTACGGGACGGGTGGGATCACTTGCCCTTATGGCGTCGGCGATTGAGCTGCACCAAACGTAGAAGGAGTCAGGGTTGTTGGTCATTCCGGGCATATTACACGCCTCATTTCCAAGGTCCCATCCTACTATGGACGATTCCTGCTTGAAGCGACTTACAAAATATTTGACAAAGCGGAGCTGCCACTTGATCACGGTTGGATCGGAGAGCAGGGCCTTTCCGTCAAAGGCGGGGGGATTATAGGTCCTGAATGACATATGCCCCGTAATAAGCGCCACGATCAGCTTCATGCCGTATTTTTTCGCAATGGCACAGAACTTCTCAAATTTTTGGCAAGCCTCCTCGCTTACACCTGCGCGCCCTGCGGGCGTGTCGGGCAGAGGATCCTCACCAAACGTATATTCGTATATATTGTTTGGACCGTAAAGAGCGTGAAGCGGCTGGAAAACAGACCAGAGCGGAAAGACCCTGAGATGGGTTATTTTTGCGTCTCGCAAAAGGCTAAGGTCATTCTCGATAGATTCTGCATCGAACTCACTCCACATATTTATGGCGCTTTTTGAGCCCCAATAGTTTATTCCGGTAAAAAATCCGTTTTCAAGAAAATTTTTCATCAAATGATCACCTCACACTTGACTTTTTTTATAATTATAGTATAATTACAGGTGAAATACTTGCACTATTTTAATCTAAACCTTGCATTTGAGGTGCTTATGGAAAATTTGGAGCTTGAAAGACTGTATAATCCCGACGGACGTATTATAGTCGAATCAAAAGAGGTGTTTTCATACAGACTTCATACACATTCCTATTATGAAATGATACTGTATGAGCCATTTGACGGATTCGTTGCAGTAAACGGCGAAAAAATAAAGATAGATAGCCTTACCGCGGTTATCATCTCCCCCCTGAGCTTTCACGAGACCGAGACCGTGTCCCGCTCGTCGGCGCGATTTATTAAGGTAGGATTTACCAGAGAGCTGCTTGATGATATGGCGTTTGAATTTTCGCTCGTTTTTGAGGGAGTAGAGAAAAATGGATTTTTGCATAGGCTTTTCATTGAAATTTTGAAAAACGCCCACAACGAAGGTTACCTCCGCCACTTGATAAAATGCGCCGCTTTTATAATTCAAAACGAAGGCGAAAAAATAATGCTTTTTGAGACAACAAAAGGACAAAGCGCGGCGCTGAAAGCCTTGAAGATTATAAACGAGCGCTTTAAGGAGGCTCTTTCGCTGCCTACGATCGCACAAGAGCTTTCGCTTACACCGCAATATTTGTCAAGGTCGTTCGTATCAAGCTTTGGTGTGAATTTTTCACAATATCTGTCAATCGTTCGTCTTAAGTACGCCGCAAGCATGATCGAAAACACCAATGCAAGCATAACGGATATCTGCTTTGAGTCGGGGTATTGCAATTTTTCACATTTCTCACGCTCCTTTAAAAAGCAATACGGTACGAACCCAAGAGAATACCGCAGAAAAATAAAGGCAGGTCGATAAAAGCCTTGGCTTCATTAAAAAATTTTTTTGAGAAAAATAAGCTTCATAAAACAAGACAACCGCTCCTTGCACAGAAAGAGCGGTTGTTTTGTTTTTGTGTACATCATGCCGAAGGGCTTGACATTACAAAACAAATACTATATAATTATCTGGAAATCGGCGTATACCGAATACACACTTGAAAGGCAGATTAAAAACATGAGAAAATACGAGGACTTATCAAGAATTCACGAAAACGCGCTCGCGCCAAGAGCTCACTACATCCCCTATGATTCAAGAGAAAAAGCACTCGCAGGAGATAAGTTCCAATCTAAATATTACACTCTTTTGAACGGCGAATGGAATTTCAAATACTTTTCTCGCGACATAGACTGCCCCAACACGATTACCGAGTGGGATAAGGTCACTGTTCCTTCCTGCTGGCAGATGACGGGATATGAAAAGCCTTACTACACCAACATTCTCTACCCCTACCCCGTCGATCCTCCGTATGTTCCCGATGATAATCCGCTCGGTGTTTACCGCAAGACTGTAACTGTAGATACTGAAATGGCAACGAGAGAAAACTATATCGTTTTCGAAGGTGTCTCGTCCTGCGTGGAGCTTTTTGTCAACGGAGAATACGTTGGATTTTCCACAGTCTCGCATTCGACCTCCGAATTCAAGATCAACCTTAGCGCGGGCGAAAACGAGATAATCGCCAAAGTATACAAGTGGTGTGTCGGAAGCTATCTTGAGGATCAGGATTTTTTCCGCAATAACGGAATATTCCGTGACGTATATATTCTTTCGCGCCCCGAGGGTCACGTGCATGACGTCGAGCTTGGCTACAACGATAAAACCGTTTGGTGTGACCTTCCCGTTACCCTCTACGATGCAGACGGTAACGAGACCGATATAAGCTCCAAAAAGATTCTCTGGAACGCAGAAAAGCCCTATCTATACACCGCAATAGTAGAAAGCGCCGGCGAATATATCCCCTTCAAGATCGGATTCAGAACGCAGAGTATCAACGAAAAGGGTGAATTTCTCATCAACGGCGTAAGCGTAAAGTTGAAGGGCGTAAACCACCATGATACACATCCACAAAACGGATACTGCATGACACGCGATGACATGCTCCTTGACCTTAATAAAATGAAGGAGCTCAACATCAACTGTATCCGCACCTCGCATTATCCCCCTCAGCCTGCCTTTATCGAGCTTTGCGACGAGCTTGGATTTTACGTCATTGACGAGGCGGATAACGAGGCTCACGGCTTTGGCGGCCGACTTGGTGTGTGGCCCGAATACGATCGTGATGAGTGTTGGCCTTGCAAAAACCCCGAGTGGCTTGAGGCACACATCGACCGCACCGCAAGACTCTATCACAGAGACAAGAACCACACCTCGATCATTATGTGGAGCCACGGCAACGAGGCAAACTACGGCGAGAACTTTGCTAAAGCGACCGAGTATTTGAGAGAGGCAGACACCGTGATGGGCTACAAACGCATTGTTCACTATCAGGGCTGCTGGCACATCAATGGCAAAGAAAACGGATATCTTGTCGCCGACCCCGATACCGTTGATATAGTCAGCAGAATGTACTGCACGCCGGCATCAATGCACCTATACATAGAAAACACCAAGGATACTCGCCCTTTCTTCCTTTGCGAGTATTCGCACGCGATGGGCAACGGCCCCGGCGACCTTGTGGACTATTGGGATGAGTTTTACAAGACTCCTCAGTTCATAGGCGGTTGCATCTGGGAATGGGCAGACCACGTAGCGCCCATAAGCGAGGGTAAATACGGCTATGGAGGCGACTTTGGCGAGGAAACTCACGACGGAAACTTCTGCTGTGACGGACTTGTTTTCGCCGACAGAAGATTTAAATCGGGCTCGTATGAAGCAAAATACGCCTATCAGCCAATGGCGACCGAGTATGACAGAGGGCTTCTCACCGTTACTAACAGATACGATTTTACGAACCTATCAGAGACCGAAATAAGATACGAATACGTAGTTGACGGCAATGTGATAAGCGGAGGCATCCTCGATATATCGGCAGAGCCTCACGAATCTGTCACCGTCAAGCTCGATCTTCCGTCAAGCAATTCCACCCTTGGCGCATACCTCAATATCTATATGGACAAGGACGGCTATAACGTTGCCCACACCCAGCACGCGATCTCTGACGTAACCGCTGTTCCTGTGGGTAGCAGAATTCCAACTATCACCTGCGACAAGGAATTTGCAACGATCTCGGGAGACGGCTTTGAGCACAAGTTCAACCTCCACTACGGAACGCTTGAGAAGATCGGCGGCCTTCTTGAGAGCAGAATGAAGCTCACGGTATGGCGCGCCCCCACCGACAATGACAGAAGAATAAAACGTGTCTGGGCAGAGGAAAAATACAACTTCCCATACAACAAGGTCTATTCAACTGAGATGGTCGGGAACAAGATCACCGTAAAAGCGGCACTCTCAACTGTATCCAAGTGCAAGATCATCGATTACACATCAACCTACACCTTCCACGGCAACGGACAGATAGACGTAACCTTTGACGGAGATTTTGATACGGCAAGAACCTTTCTCCCCCGTCTCGGCTTTGAATTCAAAACCCGAGCGACCGATTTCAGATACTTTGGCTACGGCCCTTACGAGTCCTATATCGATATGCATCACGCATCCGAGATGGGAATGTATGAAAGCACCGCAGAGCAAGAATATGTCGACTACATAAAGCCGCAGGAGCACGGTAACCACTATAACACAAAGCTCCTCGAGATCGGCGGCTACAAATTCATCTCCAAGGACGGATTTGAATTCAGCGTATCCGCATTCAGCGCAGAGGAACTTACGAAAAAAGCCCACAACTTTGAGCTCGTCCCCGATGAATATACCAACGTCCGCATAGATTGCAAGGTCAGCGGTATAGGCTCAAACAGCTGCGGCCCTCAGCTTGACCCTAAATATCAGGCGAAAGATGCGCATTTCCATTATGCTTTCAGCATAACCAAATAACTAAAAAGGAGAAGATCACAAGGTCTTCTCCTTTAATTTTATTGTTTCTTGTAGAGCCTCACGCTTCCCAAAAGTCTGCCCGAACTATCATGCGGGCGGCAGGTTTTACGGCGCGGCTTTTGCGAATGAAAGCTATTTGATCCTGACGCAATCCGCCGAAAAACCGATTCAAGCCGTGAAGGAATACAAAACGCATTTCGGCGCGGGATGCTCAAAAGCGCTCTCTTGCCAAAGCGTATGCCCCATGAAGATCGAAACACTCACTTCGATCATGAAGATGAACCGTCAGTAAACGGGATATTGTAAAATCAAAAAGGCTTTGAGAAAAATTCTCAAAGCCTTTTTGATTTGTCGAGTTGTCAATACAGGATCTTCACAGGTCCGAAAAGACCGCCCGAGAGCGAAAATGCGTGATAGGTCTTTTGCGTGGGAAGATAGGTGCTGAGCTGCCACGGCTTCCATTTGTCAAAGGAGGTCGTGCGCTCGTATTCGTTCGCGGCTGTATTGGAGACGCGGATCTCGAGCGTGTTTTCTTCAGCGACAAGTTCGGTCGGCAATTCGACGCGGTAAGGAGACATGGGGAGAATGCCGAGCGAATGTCCGTTTAAGAATACCTCGCAGGAATAACGCACCTCTCCGAGATCAAGGCAGAGTGCGCCCGCGGTCGCAGGCTTTCGGAAGCTCGTTTTGTAAATGCCGCTTCCGGAGAAGCCGATGCCCAAACGATCGGACCAGTCGCCGAGCGGCAGCGCCTTTTCGGGCTCGGAGAGCTTTTCGGTGATGTATTCCATCTCACCGATCAGCATGCGCTCGGTCGCGCGGAAGCTGTACTCGCCGTCAAGGGGAAGCTCGTGACGGTATGTGACGGGCATTTCGCATTCAACCTCGCCATCGTAGAAGAAAGCGGATTCGCCGCATGCAAGCGTGATCTCGCCGCCCTCGTGCTTGACGATCCTGCCGCTTTCGGCATAGAGCCTGACAAGCTTTTTGTCCTCGTCAATGCGGAAGGCTTTCGCGTTTTCAGATTCGTTGAAGAGAATGTAGAGATTGCCGCCCTCGGCTTTTCTGATGCCGAGACGGATCTTTTCGGTGTCACCCGAGATCTTGAACGCCCTCGGCAGAATACCCTCGGGGCTCTTGACGTATACCGCATCCGAAAGACCGTCGATCATCTCCTCGGACACAATGAACACCTTGCCGCCGCCCGCCATGAAGCGACGGAGTGTCTCCTTGCTTTCTTCGGGCATATAACGGCAGTAGGGAAGGATGACCGTGTGATAGGATGCCTTGCCCATCGAGATCCGTCCGCTCTGCGCCGTCTCGGAGGAGACACGCAAAACGTCATCGTCAATGACGTCGAAGAGGACGTTCTCGTCCTCCAAGAGATCGCCCAACTTGTTGGTCGCGCGGGCGCTGTCAAGGAGCATTCCGTCCACCCAAAGATCGGGGACAGGGAGATAATAAGCAACGTCGGAGGCTCGCTCACCGAGCGAGGCGAGATAAGAGAGCCTTTCAACGTAACGGTTGAGGGCGGGGAGGTCACGGTAGCAGGCGTGCTTCTCGGTGAAGAAAGGCATTTCTCCCATCATGTGGAAGCCCTTGCGACTGTAGGACGTGCCGAAAATGTTGAAAAGATTGACACCGCGCACCGCCTGATAGCCTAAGACGTAGCGCACGTCGTTGAAGGTCGTTCCCGCGCCGTAAACACCCATCGATTCGGTCATGACACGGCGCGCGCCGATCTGCGATGCCGCAGAGGAGGCAAAGCGGGGGAAGATGCCGTTATTGCAATCGGTCGGGTCACGGCCGTTATTGATGTAGGTGGGGTAGATCTGCCGCCAGATGACGTCGATGCCGGGAATATCAAAGCTGCGCAGAGCGCGCAGAATGTGATAGTAGCCGCATCTTGCGAAAACGCAAGCCACGCTGTGGTCGCCGCCGACGTGACCCGTGAAGAGCAGTCCGTTTTCATGGCACCATGCGCGCTCGTTTTGCAGATAATTTTGGCAGAAGAAGTCGGCTGCAAGATCGAGCCACGCGATCTTGGCGCGTGCGGCATCCTCGGGCATCTGACCGTCTGTCAGAAGATAAGGGAGGTAGGGACGGATCGAATAACCGTGCTTGCGAAGGAATGCCTCCTCAAGCTCGGCGCGGAAGGGGATGGGCGAAGGACCCTTTGGCTCATCCGAGAATACGGCAGGCATTGTACTGCCGAAAAATTCTTGCAAATAAGGCTTGTATGCCTCGTGCGTGATCTCAAGGAAGTAATCGACCGCCTCCTTACGTGTCACGTCGGGAATGTCGGGGGTGCCGATCGAGTCAAAGCAGAGAACTCTTTCGTAGTATTCAAGGACCGTGCAGTCCTCGCTTGCCGTGAAGCCGTCCGCGATCTCTTGACCGTCAATATAGGCGGCGAGCGTGTCGCTCTTTGCCTTGTAGGTCTCGCCCGCCTTCAGCGCGATCTTTCGAAGATCCAGCTTCCTTCTCGCATATTCGGGGTGATCCTGCATCACCTTGCCGCAAGCGCCGCCCGAGGGCCAGCCGCCCTCGTCATACAGCCAAACGCGCATACCGCGCCTCTTGGCGCTTTCAACGGCATAGCGGTATTCCTCGAAATAGGGCTTGGTCAGATAGTCGGGGGTGAGAAGAGAGGGCATCGACATGGGACGGAAGTCCTTCGGCTCAACCACCATGCAGAAGGATCTGATCCCCAGCCTTTCAAATTCGTCGAGCTGACGGTCTGTCTCCTCGTGGCTGAGAGGGCCGTTCCAGATCCAGTTGTAGGAAGGCGCGTATTCAAGGGAGGGGGCTTTGAAATCCTTGGCGGAAAAGACGTTGTTTTCAATAGAGAGGGGATTTTTCATGCGCGATCTCCTTTGCTTGACTTGGCTTTTTACTGTGTGAGTGCTTTCTTCTTCCAAGAGCCGATCCGATAGAAGATGAATGTCAGGAGCGTAGCTCAGCTTCTCTTTTCCGTAGGGAAATTCAACATGTGTCATGATTTCACCTCACTTTTTGGCGTTCTTGAATTGTTCAATTCATTATATCATATTCCGTTCAAAAGTGCAAGAAAAAGGGGATGAATTCTCAACATACGGAAATGTTGCAAATGATTTCTTGCTTTTTTATTAAGCTTAACTCAGCTTTTCCAATTTTCTCGCGTTCCGAGAAATCCGTTTGAATACAATAATAAGCGCAACGCATTCCATCAGCACCGTAGCAAGACAGGACACGGGAGACGAAAGGTGAATCAGCTCAACGCTTTGAGGGAACATAGCGTTTGCGGCTATAACCCACGCGATCCTTACTCCGCAAAGACCTATGAGCGACAGCGTCATTGAAACAATAGACTTTCTCATTCCGTTAAGAGTGTTCGAAAGGCACTCAACAACTCCGTAAAGGAAGTATGGCAAGGTATATGTCAGAATTCTGATCATTCCCGCATTGATCACCGAGCCGTAATTGAGTCCGTCATCCCGCGACACGTAAAGTCCAAGCAAGCTTTCACCAAAGACATAGATAGCAAGTCCCATAATGAGGCCGATGACTACCGCGGAAAGAATCATTGCTATAACGGTTTTTTAACTCTGCCATACTTCTTCGCTCCAATATTCTGGCTTACGATAGTCAGAAGCGCAACCGCCAATGCATTCGTTACCGATTGAATGTAGTTTGTCAGGCTGTTCGCTGCGGCGGATCCCGCGATGACCGCGTCACCGTACAGATTGATATATCCTTGAATGAAAACGTTAGCCAACGAAAACATACTGACCTGAAGTCCTATCGGAATACCGCAACGAAGAAAGCCCTTCAGCGAATCCTTGAATAGAGCAAGCCTTTTAAAGCTGAATCGGCACGGTCCGTCAAGCCGCATCATATACCCGATGATCAGTGAGACACCAACTAACTGCATGACTGCAACACCGACTCCTGCCGCGACCGCGCCCAGCCCAAAGCCAAATACCAGTATAGAGGTGACAAGCAGATTAGCCGCGCCGGCGATCGCCATAAATATCATCGTGTGATAGGTATCTCCCGATGCCCTGAGGGATGCTGCCATTGAGTTGAGCACCATCATAAGCGGAAAGCCGAGGTAATAAGCCACCATATATGCGGTCGCCTCAGCCATCATTGATTCGGGAAGCTCGGTGATCACCAAAAACGGTCTTATCGTCAGAATACCGATGATCATCAGTACTGCTCCCCCGATAAAAGAGAACACCGCAGAGCTGTGTATGTATCTCTCAACACTTTTTTCGTTGCGCGCGCCAATTCCGAGCGCAACGCATATACCCGTACCCTCCGAGATGCCTGAAAAAAGATTCATCAGAAGGCTGAGCATCGTATATGCCGCGCTTATCGCACCGATCGCGATAGAGCCACCTGACGAGAACCTCCCGACTATCATCATTCCCAAAGAGGCAAATAGGGTCTGCGAAAAATAATGAATCAAGAGGGGTAAGATGAAGACAATGATTTTCTTCAGTATATTTCCTTGTGTAAAATCGATGGTTTTGTTCTGTTTCAGGGCATTCATGATATCACTCCCCAAATACTAAATATCAATATTAACCTCACCGCAGGCAACAGGTATCTTCATTTTAATGTGTCCCGCTTTCTTCGGTATATGATGCTCGCCTACCGTTCCGTCAAAGGAGACGCCGAGAAGATCCTCGATGAGGACGGTAATGGGGGCGCTTGCCCAGGGGTGGCAGAAGCTTGTATTGTCCTTTTTGTCCTTGCCCCACGCCTCAATGCAGGTGGTCGCACCGTCACGAATCATATTATACCATGAGTTCTCGCCCTCACTTGTAATAAGGTCGTATACGAATTCGTGCTTTCCGAGCTTGCAAAGTCCGCGCATGTAGAAATATGACATATAAACACCGCAGACCATACCTTTATTCATTAGATGAGCGGCAACACTATCCTCGTATCCCTTTGGTATAAAACCGAAGAAGGGAGCCAACATATTCGAGTGAAGAGACGCGTGGTCGCTGTCCTCGCGATCAACGTAAACACCGAGATCCTTTCTGAAAAACGCGCTGTTGAATGCTTCTGCAAGCCTTTCGCCATCATTCCCGTGAGGAATACCGAGAATATCCTTGATCTCCTCAACCTTTAAAATGCTACCGACGTAAAACGCGTTGATAACGTTGTGTGCGCCGCCGCCGATTGGCTTTACAAGCTCGAAATCGTAGTTGTCGCGAAGATTACGCGGCCAGTCAACAAGATTCCACTTGTCCTTGACTCCGTCAAGAAGTCCGTCCTCACGGGCGTATTTTGCAAAGTGCGCAAGCATATCCTCGGCAAAGGGAAGCATTGACGCCAAAAACTCCTTGTTGCCCGTAAAAGCATAGTGGCGGAGCAAAAGAAGAGGGAATTGAAGCGAGTAATCTGCTATCTCCTGCATAAGAGCACCTGAAAGCACCGCCATAAGACCCTTGCATATCCTTGCGCTTCTCGCGTGGTCAAGTATTCCTTTTTCAAGCATATATACGTCGCCGGTCAGCCATAGGTGAGCCCCCGAGGTGACCGTCATATCTCCCGCATACTGTCCCTTTTCTCTGGACGGACAGTCTACGAAAACCTCCTGAGAGCCGTATTTCACTCCGTTTTTACACAGATCAAACACCGCCTCAAGCACCTTGTCATCTGCCTCTAAAATACAAGCGTTATCGTCAAAATTCATATGACGTACAACGGCTTTGATGCTCTTGATATCAATGTCCTCCGACGAGGGAACAAGCGTCATATAGCGGAAAGCCTTGTAGTCAAACTGATCAAGCGTGCTTTCGCCGTCACCGAGTATCCATTTTTCATCATAACGGCAATTGCAACGCATCATATAGCGGACCTTGTATTCATTTTCGTCCATCTCCTCACCGCAAAGAATACGGATCTCGTCTCCGCTCTTTCCATTGGCGATAAGTCTTACAGTGGCGGTCTTTTCCGTGCCGAAATCGCAGAATATCGCTCCGTTTTCAAGCTTTTCCACGTACACGGGCTCGATCTCGTAAACGTCAACGGGGCGAGTAGGTGCGTTGGCGAATACAATGTCATCGTTCTGCTTAATAAACGCGTTTTTGAACTCGCCTACGGGAATGCGAGAATCATAATTCTCCACAAACTGTACCAATGCTCCGTAAAAGCCGGTTGTGCTGTAATTTTTAAGCTCTGCATACTCCCAGCTTTCGTCGGTTGAAATTATAACGTCGCCGTCGGGAGAATAAAGGTCGGCAATAAGACCCATTCTGAGGTCTGCGCTGATCCATACGCGGTTGCGGAGTCCCTGATAGTAAATATGTGCGCTCAGCTCGTTTTCACCGTCACAAAGAAAGTCGGTGACGTCAAACTCATTGTAGTGATAGGATTCTATATATCCCGGCGTAGGCCCCTGACCTAAAAAGCTACCGTTCAGATAGTATTTTCCATAGTCATCAGCGGAGATCCGCAGAATATATCTACCTTGAGTTTTGTGTAGAGTAAAGCTTTTCTTGAATATGTAATGAAGGTTTTGGGGATCGTTCTCGCTTAAGCTGAATAACGCGGGAGAATGCTCCTTGTGATACATATTTCTCGGGATCAGACACGAAAATTCTTCTGCGCAGATCCACTTTCCGTGAAAGGGTTTTTTCATTATAATTCTCCCATTTTGTCAGGCCTCGTAGCCTAAGGATTTTAAGTAGTCAAGACTCATCTTGAGACAGTCGAAAGGATCGCGCTCAAAGCACTCGTCCTGCTCAACGTAGGCATATTCAACACCCAGATCGGAGGCGACGGCGCATATTTTTTCAAAGTCCATAACGCCATATCCTACGGGAGCGTAGCGCCTTGTGCCGTCGGGGAGTATCTCCATATCCTTAAGGTGTATTCGCTGAACTCTGTCCTTGTGTCTTTGAAGCTCGGAAACAACGTCAATTCCCGCATACGCTACCCAATAGGTATCAAGAGTAAGACCGAGATCCTCGGCAGGGAATCGCTCGCATATATAGTCCATAATGGTGGTGCCCTCAAGAGCATCGTATTCGAAAGCGTGATGGTGGTACATAAGACGTGAGCCGAGCTGACGCAGACGGCGCGAGGATGCATCAAATTGATCGCAAAAGCCCTTTACCTTTTCGAGCGAATCGCGGTATTCGGGCGGCATCCAGCTCACTCCCATATATTTACAGTCAAAAACGTTGTGGTCTGCTACCAGCTTATCGGGATCCATTATTTTGTCCATTGCATCGTGAGTAAGAGTGCAGGTCAACCCATTTTTCTTGAGCTCTTCTTTGAGCCATTCGGGCTCATAGGGGCAAACTCCCGACACCTGAACGGTTTTGTATCCCATATCCGCTACTCGGGCAAGAGATGTGGAAAATCCGTCAAGAGTCTGATTATATTTAGCTAAAGTGTAAAGCTGTGCTCCGATTTTCATATTTTTGTTCTCCTATTATTTTGCAAATTCCGTACCGAGCTTAACATCCTCAAGGAGCTTGACAACGTTCAACGCCTGCTCGCTTGTGATGGGATAAGGCTTGTGATTTCTGTAAGTCTCATAGAAGTAATCCCATATCTCCTCGGTCTCGTGGGGATCAAAGGGCATTTCAATAAGCTCTTCCTTCCAAACAAGAGCCTCCTGGCTTCCAAAATCCGAGCCCTCAACGGGAGTTTCGGGATTTGCCTTGATGTCTGGAAGCTCAACGTCGGGATCAAGATACTTGATTCGGAAATTTTTGCCCTCGCTGACGATAGTTCCGCGAGTTCCGTACACCATATATTCAGGGGTTCTGATGGCAACACCGCCGCTAATCTCCATATCGACCACTCTGCCGTTCACACCCTTAAGAATAATTTTGATATGGTCCTCAGCATCACCGACCGCCGCAACACGCTTAAGATCGGAGAAGATCGCCTCATATCTGCCGCCGCAAAACCAGATCGCGTGGTCAGCTATATGGGGTCCCCAGTTGAGAAGCTGACCGCCGCCGTATTCCTTAATGGTCTGCCAGTCATCTCGGCGCTGATAGTTGTTTCTGGCAAGTCTTATTTCATATACTTCACCGAGAATGCCGGAATCTATGATCTCATTGATCTTTGTGAATCCGCGCTCCAATCTGCGGTTGTGGCGCACGTATACCTTGGGGCCTTGAGGCTGACTGCCGAGAGCGATAAGCTCGCGCGCTTGTTCATATGTCTCGCAGAATGGCTTTTCAACGAGAACGCTCTTGCCGGCAAGCAAAGCCATTTTTGCGTGCTTGTAGTGATCGCAGGAGCGGGTCGCTATATCCACCACCTCAACCTCCGGATCGTTGATAAGGTCTTCGATGCTGTCATAACCGCGGCAGCCAAATTCCTTCTGAAATTTTTCATATCTTTCCTTGATAAGGTCGCAAGCGGCGACCACCTCATATTTGTCGGGACGCGCTTTTAGACAATCTTTATGTACCGTCATACCGATTCTTCCAAGTCCGACTACTCCAATTTTAATAGGCTTGCTCATTTTTATATCCTCCAAGTGTAATTATAATTAAAGATTTTAATGCTCAACAACTACGCATCCAATACTTTGGGCGTGGATATCGAGATGCAATTCCGCATATCCGTCGCGGATATCAACCTTCAAGGGCTTGTCGTTCCATGCATCGTAGTAGGTTGCCCCTTCTGTGTGCTTGACGCGCAACACCTTTCCTCTGTACGTTGTGTAAGCTCTGTTATATACGGTATAGACGTCTCTGCCTTTACCGGGGAACTTGTTCATACAGATTGCGGGCGAAAGGGTATCTATCATGGTTTCGGGATAGTCAGAGGCAAAGCAATCTGCATATTTTTTCTTTATGCCGTATGCTCTGCAGGTAAATTCGTGACCCGCCGATTCCTCAACGTCCCAGAAAGAATCGTATATAGCCTCTCCGTTAAAGAATATGAATTTCTGCGGGTGCCATGAGAGCTGTCTCATAGCCATGGGAAGCACCAATTGAACTATCTTCGGGAAGGCAAATCTGTAAACGTCGGTCAACACTCTGCTGTATCTGTCGTCGCCGTCCTCTGCGTGCCATGCGGTCTCTATCATATCCACAACGGTGTCGATTATCGAATAACTGATATTGCAATCAATGTATCTTGCATTGACGTCAACCGCGGCATATTCACCGTAAAGGATAACGTCATCGGGCATAATGTCTTTAAGGCGGCTGATAAAATTGCGGTCGGTTTTCAGCAGATTAGAGGGAACCTCGTGCCCGTGTGAGTCAGCGTAGCAACGGTTTTCGATTCGCAGACTGAACTCGTCAACGTAAAGAATAGGCACCTTCAGCTCGGAATAGACTCTGGGGTAAATCTGAAGCGCAAATTCGCGCCAATCCTCGTTCGCGTGACACATGCGGAAGCTGTCGTTTCTGATACTGATATTCTTGCCTTCCTTTGTTTCCACCATAAGATGCTTAAAGCGTTCATACTGAGGATAAAAGCTTGTAAGAAGGGTAGGGTGGAGATATACCGACGAGTAAACGCCCGTTTTCTCCATAAATTCGTGAATCGCTCCGCGGAAATTCTCAAGTCCGCCGTAATCGTTGTATTCGCTTTCGGAATAATTTCCCCATTTTTGATTAAACGAGCCTTCGGGCAGGATTCTGTTTGCCCAAGCCCACATGTGGAGAATATCGGGGTAGTAGCCCGATAGCTTCTTTTGCTCCTCAAGAATGTTCAAATAATTGAATTCATTCTTTCCCTTGTCATACCAAATCGGGAATTTGCAGAATTCCTCGGTCTCGAAAAAGTCGGAAATTTCCGCTAAAAGCCAGAAGGACTCGCGATACCATTGCTTATCCTGACAGTGATAGGGCTCGTACCAGGAATCAAGCCATTTTTTGTAAATGCCGAACGCCGCGCGCCAGTCGCCCTTGTGCGCGGTAAGACATGTCGGGGAAGAAATAAAGGTCTTTCCCGGAGCGATCTCGCAATACATATCGGGATACTCCACGAAGAATAAAACCTTTTCCTCCTTTTCAAGCGCATATTTACGAACGGTAAGGTCGCGCTCACGGGTAGTCAGAGCCAGACCGCCCTGCTCCTTGGGACTGTAAATATCCATAAACTGCATCGGGAAGGAGGGAGCAGACTCCTCATAAATGTAAACCATCTCGTTGCTGTCTATATTCTGATATTTTGGAACGAAATATCGGCTGTCGTTGCGATCCGAGTATTCAATACCCGAAAGATAGGGGAAAATAATACCTTGGCGCAAGGGGGCTTCGGACGCGTTTGTAATATTCAAATTCCAAAGAATATTGTCATCACCCTCCAAGGTGGCAATGACCTCAAATTCAAGACCGGAGGAGGTAAGTTTTACTTTGGCAGCTTCCGCATCTGCGGAGCAACAAACGACCTTGAAATCGTCCTCTATTCTGTCGCCACGTCTTAGCTTTATCAGAGAGTCGGGCTTGAAGCTGAAGACGGGAGTGTATAGGTTTTCAAATCTGTCAAGGAAAAGACCGCGCGAAAGGTCAATGCCCATAAGCATCGCGCCGTTTTTCAGCGTGAGTCGGTCTCCCTCAAGCCTTACGTATTTTTCACCGTCAACCTTGTGCTCGATAGACTCGGGCATATCGGAGATCATCATATCGGGGAAAAGACGATTTTCGGTCTCGTTTACCGTAACGGCTACTATTAAAAGATCATTATCAAGATGTCTGTTGCGGAAGATCACGCTCTCAACCTCACTGCCGTCGGCAGGAATTGCGTAAAGCGAAAGATCGCCCGAGACCGCGTGTCTGCCCGTGCATATATTTAAAGGGAAGGATAGATCGCGTCTGCCGTCCGTGTAGACCGTCTCAACGGCAAAATCCTCAATATCGGTCAAAAGCAGAGGCATAGTTACCTCGTTGCCGTATGCGCCGAGAATGGTAGATTGACTTGCAAAGCCGCAGCGCTGATATCTGCGTCCCTCAATAGCCATCAAGAAGAAGATTTCGCTTATCCTTTTTCCGCCAAATTCGATCCTCGTCTCGCCGTCACGGCTGACAGGACGGCAAAGCCTTCTTTTTCCACGTGCTCCGAAGTTGTCAATAATATCCTCGTTTTCTGCGGGAGGAGGGGGAGGCGCTATACAATTAAGCTCACCCACGGGGATTCTAAACGGAATACCCGCAAGATTTGCACTCTCGCTCTTGAAAAATCTGCCGCCGCCAAGCCTTACGTCATAGCCGTCAGGCGAAAAGCTGTGATCAAATTTGTCGCTAAGGTCTATCACTGTCAGCTTTTTTGCTTGCTCGGTCATAAGAGCCGCACAATATTCCGGAAGCTCGTCCTTGGTGCAGGTGTATATATTATGTATTGTAAATTCTGTTTTTGCTCGCTTTCCCCTCGTGAAAGTAAAGATCAGCTCTTCGTATTTTCCCACGGGGAGATTCGTGCAGGCAACGTAACGCTTGCCGTCAGCTGTAAGATCGTCGTAGGCGAGAAGAGGAACTGTATTTCCGTCGGTGCTTTGCGCATATATACAGCATTCGCGGTGGATCGATGGGCGTCCCCAACCCATAGTGCTGTACTCTAATACAAAATAACCGTCGGAAGAGAAATCTCCCTTGGCAAAAATCGCGCATGCGGATACCGTTTCAGGAAGATCTGCCACAAAAGAAATATCCGAATCAACTCGTGTGATCGCTCCGCGATCCGAAGAGTATGTCAAGGCTTTAAGATCACTCATATTTTGCTCCTTTCGGATTTTGAAATTTTGATATTGACCCAAATGTATTACGATTTTATTATATCAAAGTAATTTCTTTTTGAAAATTGCATATTTTATTAAAAATATTGTAATTTTTACTTTTTTATGCTATAATCATAAACAACGTAAGATTTTTTGGAGAAAGGAAAATCGATCATGATAAGGTACACCGATCTCAGCGACAAAAATATGATAAATTGCGGCCACAGCGTCCAAAAATTCCCACTTGAAAATCTTGATCTTTATAGCCGACATTTTCACGAGTACGGCGAGATCCTGTTGCTTATCTCCGGAGACGTCAGATACTGCATCGACGGTGAAATATACGCGCTCAAGCCTTATGACGTATTGCTGATCCCACCTACGAAATATCATTTTCTTATTCCAATGTCCAACGAGGATTACGAATGCTACGTCATAAATCTTAAAATGGATTTTTGGGGTGACGAGAGGCTGAAAAAGCTCTTTTAGCCGCCGTATATAATCAATATAGCAAATGACAAAGCCGTAAAAAGGATGTTCGGTCAGCTGGATTATTATTTCGAAAATTTCACGCTCGAGGACTTCAAGGAGGCGGCATTTCATACGGTAAACGAGATGTTGATCTGCCTTTCCTACAAGGACAAAAACGAGAACGACGTCGCACGCGCCCGTGAAGGTGATCCGATGGTTATGCGAATGACCTCGTTTATCGATGAAAACATCGAGCGTGAGCTGAACGCATCGGTATTGGCAAGCCACTTGAATTTTTCACAGTCATATGTGCAGAACCGATTTTTGAAGGTAATGGGTATCGGGCTTAAGCGATATATAAATCAGAAAAAGATATACGCCGCCCGCGCCGATATTATAGGCGGAATGTCGCCAAACTCCGCTGCGCAAAAATACTGCTTTTCGGATTATTCAAGCTTTTTCAGACATTACAAAAAGATAATTGGCATCTCGCCAAAGGATGATAAAAGAGAGGAAAGATAAATAAAAATCTGCAACACAAATCAAAAAATGATGTTTCGCTCAAAACGACAAACGGACGAAAAAATCACGGCTGAAATTCAGCCGTGATTTACAGGATCGATAAACATTCCCACAATTAAGTACTAATACCGCAGAATGTATGCAGAGGACAGACCAAGGTCTGTCCTCTTTGTGCGTGCTGGGTAAACCAATGCCGGAAGGGGCGTTCATCGAATTTATCCTTAAGAGCCTTGTACGCAGGCATAAATACTTCGTATGCACTATCTTTGTTTTTCAAGTAGTGCGCACGGGGCAATCCCTCTGATGACAATTTGCCGCCTCCTCTTTTAACCGCGATATCTCACCAATTGGGGGCCAATTCGCGCTCATATGAATCAAAGCCGCCGTTCAAAAGCTCCGAGGTAGGGATAACGCTCCTGTTTTTGGGGTCGCCGAGATGATTCTATATAACCATTGCTTGGTAAATTCGGTAAGACGGATATTGGGTTTGCTTATATCTTTGTCGGTCTCGAAAGATTCGGTGTCCAAATAAGACCGATTTTCTTTGCTCTAATACTATTATAACGCATCTTACGTTACAAAAGTGCTACAAATAATGCGAAAGAATAAAAATTTTAAATTTTTTTCAAAAACCCCTTTACAAATCGAAAAACATGTGATATAATAAATGTGTACCGAAAAGGTATACATTAAAGCCGCAAGCGCCGAATAGAATAACAGCATTGCGGCAACACTAAATTTATTACATTGTAAAAGGAGATTTTGATTATGAAATACGTTTGTCCCTGTGGTTATGAATACGATCCTGCTCTTGGTGATCCCGATAACGGCATCGCCCCCGGCACGCCTTGGGAGGAGGTTCCCGAAGATTTCGAGTGTCCCATCTGCGGACTTGGCAAGGATGTCTTCGAGGCAGAGTGATCGGAAGATATTGAAAAAGAAAGCGGTCTTAATGACCGCTTTCTTTTTGTTTGAGCGCATAAGCGCTGAATTATTTGAAATTAAATGTGTTGATGATCTTTGTTCCGTCTGCAAGAGTAATAGAGAGCACGCAACCCTTGTTACCCTTATTGTTCCAGTCACAAACCGCAATCTCGATGGTAAGCTCCTGACCAACATAGGGAGTGAGCCATGCGTAGTGATTCTTGTTGCCTGAGTAGAGGAAGAACTCGTTTGTTCCGTCGCCGATATAGGTGTTCAACGAATAAGCCGTTGCTTCCTGACGGATCGTTCCGGTTACAACGTACACCTCGGTGGTGTGAGAAACGTCACCGTTGAGCGCAGTTATAAAGGAAACGGTTTTTCCTGTAATGAATGCTGCGGTGCTGTAATCATGAGTACCGTAGTTGTTCTGAACAAGCGTAGACGATCCGAGGCAGATCTGTCCGTCCGTGTCCTTGGACAGCTTTCTTGTGCCCTGGATTATGACCTCGTTACCGATAGCAAGCGTTCCCAGAGTGGTTGTGTCGGTGAGAACCGCGATAACACCGCTATCATCGATGAGATAGAATCCGGTCTGGTTTATAAGGGAAGGACCTACTATACCCTTTACGGTAACGGTGGTTCCGTTATCGCTGGCGATCGCTTCGCTAACGGAAATAGAGGGAACCTCTTCTGTGGGAATGTTTACTGTAACGGTGATCTCGTCAGAGTATGTTTTGCCGTTGAAGGTTGCTGTAACGGTGATGGTTGCAGAACCGCTTGCAAGACAGCTCATAACTGTCTTTCCGCCAACCTCTTCTATCTTAATAATCTTCTCATCGCTTGAAGCATAGGATAAGGTGGCATTCTGGAATCCGAGAAGCTCGGAGGATACGCTTGTTACAAGCTCAAGCTCGGGGTTGCCCGAATAGCTTGTGTCAAACTGAGTAAGACCGTGATAGGTTACTGCAAACTGGGGAGTATTATCGGTGTTGAAGGTAAAGCTCTCGTCAACTACCTTTACAGGGAGGAGACGGTATACGCATCCGGAGTTGGTGGATTTGGCGTTGATAACTGTGAAATAAACGGTGCAGATCTTTCCGTCGAATGCATCGAGCCACTCGAAATCGCCGCCGTTGCACTGGGTGTAAACGTAAGAACCGGTCACACCGTCAAGATCGTTAATGTAGTAGTTGATAAATCCGTTTCCGGGAGCCTTTGTAACAAGAGCGGTTGCCTTGTATACCTGAGAGGTAAAGTCCTCGCTTACAGGCTTGTCCATAAGCTCCTTCACGGTAGCCGTGGGGATAGAGGTGCTTACCCAATCATTATTGCCCTTGTCATTAGAGACGATAGTAGCATCCTCAAGCTGGTTACATCCCTTGTATCCGTAGCTTGCGGCATAGTTCTGCTCGTCTGCGAGTATCCAATAGGTCTTGGAGCCTGCAACTGTTACGTTGTTGCCAACGCTTACCATAGCAGCCGCATCGCCGTTATATACATAAATGGAGTCAGCGCCGTTTACAAGAATGAATCCGCTGGGCTTCATTCCGTTTGCGTATGTGATAGCTGCAACGGTTCCGCTTACCTTGACCTTTTCGCCGGTTGCGGCGGCTCTTGCATCGGCAATGGTTGCATCCTTGTATTCGGATACGTCGAAATTGCCCTGGTTAGAGGTGAAGGAGATAAGTCTTGCGTTCTGAATTTCCTTAGTTCCGTTATAGTTCTGGAGTATGCAATGAAGAACTACGTCGTCACCCTTGTAAGGCTTTTCATCAAAGCTTCCGTATGCTATCGAGCCGTCAGCACTGTATGTGCCGTAAACAGAGATCTCTCCGGTTGCATCGTAGATGATCATTCCGCCGTACTGCGCGTTGGTTACGGTCTTGATGGTAGCATGAATCTCATATCTTTCCTTGGTGATGTATCCGGCCTCTTCACCGCAAAGCTCAAGTGCTTCTGCGATGGTGATGACCTTTACCTCGGGGGCGGGGGGAACGGGATCGGTGTCCGATTCTGTTTCGGAGCCGGGCTCGGTTACGGATTCCGAATTAGGCTCTGTTGCGGATTCCGAATCGGGCTCTGTTTCGGTATTCGAATCGGTGCCTGCGCTTGTGTTGGCTCCTGTTGTTGCCTCGGTAGAGCCTTCATCGGACTTTTTGCTTGAATCGCACGCAAAAAGCGAGAGGATCATTACCAAGGAGAGTAAAATGGCAAGAATTTTTGAAAGCTTCATGTTTTTTACCTTTCCTTATTTTTAATACGTATTATTTTAGCATTTTTTGCGACAAAAGTCAACATAAAATTGCAAACTTACCCTGAAAACATTATAGTCAAAAAAACACGCCCGCCATATACTGATACAGAACAGGGGGGATGGATTTTGCAAGCAGAGGAGCTTCTTTGGCTGTTTGAATTATGCCTTAATTCTGAATACAAAAATGTTGAGGAGAGCGGCAGCTTTTGCCTTGTGAGGGATAGGGATTCTTTATACGTTCTTTTTGAAAAAAGCAATGGAGTCGAGGATTGGGAAAACAATCTTGATTTTGCATCGGTGGTACACACCTCCTCAAAAAACAACGTAAGAATGGCCGTGGCGGCATACCGTGATATGGAAGAAGAATGGTACTGCCACGGAGGCTTTTTGCGTGTGTGGAAAAGCGTTTTACCTTACATAGAGGGCGCGCTTCTTGATCTTGGGGTCAGGCGGATATACTGCGTCGGATACAGTCACGGTGCTGCGCTTGCTCTTTTGTGCCATGAGTATTTATGGTATCATAGGCGCGACCTGCACGGATCGGTATTTGGCTTCGGGTTCGGATGTCCGCGCGTGATATACGGAACTGTGCCAAGAGAAAATGAGAGATGGGCTGACTTTTACGTCATTAGAAATCTCGACGACACCGTTACGCACCTGCCGCCGAGAATACTCGGTTACAGACACGTGGGTAATCTTTTGGAGATAGGCAACCGTCATAATTATTCGGGAATCGAAGCGCATATGGCGGAAAATTATATCCTTTCGCTTCGCCGCGAGATTGAAAATTCGCGCATCACTTGACAAAAATTTGTTTTTGCTGTATAATCATACGAGGTGATTTGGATGTCGCCCTCAATCGGGAAAGAAGGAACGGACAAAAATTTTGATCGGCGGAATAAGAAATCTTTATTTGTTTTCGGTAATGAGAGACGGTACTTGGAGATCTATCGCTTCAACGGTCAAAACGGGAGCGGCTGATTGCGATGCAGACGAAATGCTTGGTCTTTCTTCGAGTGAACGTGCTTTTGCAAGAGAAATGCTCTTTGATGACATTGAGTCTCCGTTAGTTGTAATGCGCGAGAATGGCGACGAGTGTCAACCGATAATAATAGTCAGAAACACGATCTTCGAGGCATCTATGTGCGTAGCTGTCGAGACCGACGATTCCTGCATTGATCTTATCTGCCATGACGGAGAGTTTGTTTTGTCTCCTAAAGCCGCGAGCTTTGCGAAGTCGCACAGGAAGACGGCAGATGGATTTGACCCGAATAGATATGCTTCAGTATATGATTTGGCTGAGTTTATCTCTCGTTTAAATTTCCCGTCTGACGGTGGGATTGGTGACGTGCGAGTATTTGACGGCTTGGTGCAGTGCGCCCAAAGAGTTTTGGAGATCGAGGTAGAGATTGAGCACATAGAAGCCGGGATCTTGACCGCAAATGCCAACGGAAGAATATTCTTGGGTGGATTTTGCATGTGCTGTATGCTGGCAATGGCGATCTCTGCCAGGATGTATTCCTGCGACGGAAGGCTTAAAATGTCTGCAACGTGTAACAGCGGACACATGATGCTGAAGCTTTCATATATAAACAACAAGCGAAAGCTTTGGGGTGAGGCGGATAGGCTTGCCGAGATAGCGGATGCGTACGGAGTTGCGCTTGCGATAAGAGTTGAGAATGGCGAGACGGGATGCTTTATGATACCCGAGAGGGTTGACGAGGCCGTGAGCGGAGTCAAGGAGGGCTTGATAAGCTCATTTGGTTGGTTTTGATCTTTGGGTCAAAGAGAATAAATTGTACAAATAACTGATAATAATAGAATAAGCCGCATATGCGGCGTGGAGGAAAAATGGCAAAATACAGACAGGGAAGAATAAACGATGAGCTTCAGAAGGAAGTTGCAATGATCTTGCGCGAGGTCAAGGATCCCAGAGTTTCGGGCGCATTTATCAGCGTTACCGCGGCGGAGGTTACTCCCGATCTTAAATTCGCAAAGATCTACTATTCTGCGCTCATGGGAGATAAAAAAGAGGTCAGAAAGGGACTTTTGTCAAGCGCGGGATTTATTCGCGGACAGGTTGCAAAGAGAATGAACCTTCGCATTACTCCCGAGCTTACGTTTATTGAGGACGGTTCTATCGAGTACGGCGCAAAGATCTCAAAGATACTTGAGGGTATGACTATAACCGATCCCGACGAGGAAGAGAATAATGGAGAAAACAATGATTGAAACAGAGCGGGAATTTTTGTCGCTCGACGAGAGTGAAGCGGAAAGAATGCTCTCAAATGCTGAAAATATACTTATACTTTTCCACATAAACCCCGATGGAGATGCGGTAGGCTCTGCTTTTGCGCTCCGCCAGGCGCTTGTGGCACTTGGAAAGAGAGCTTGGTGTATTTGCGCATCGGAGGTGCCGGAAAGGCTGACTTTCGCTTTTTCCGATATTCAGCATAGCACTTTGCCCGAGAGTATACCCGAGGGAATGGAATTTGACCTTACGGTGAGCGTTGATACCGCATCGCCGTCACAGTTGGGTACGCTTTATGAGCTTTATGGCGACAGAGTGGATATGATGATCGACCATCACGGAAAGGGAATCGCATATGCAGACAGCTACGTTGTCGCAGGGGCATCCTCTTGCGGAGAGGTCATTTGCGGAGTGATTGACCGCTTGCTTGAAAAGGCGGGTATTCAGATGCCGCATAGGGTCGCAGAGCTTATATATACCGCGGTCAGCTCTGACACGGGATGCTTTAAATACAACAATGTTACACCGTCTACGCACATTCTTGCCGCAAGACTGATCGAGGCGGGTGTGGACGGAGCTGATATAAACCACAGACTTTTCGGCATCAAGACCTTAAAGCAGATGCAGGTCGAGCATGCGGGATTTGAACGTATGAATTTCTATTTGGACGGACGAATCGCGATCATTACGTTCCCGTATGATCTGAAATCTCAGTACGGTGCTACCGATGAGAATCTTGAAACATTGATTGACGTTGCAAGATGCGTAAAGGGTGTCCTGGTTGCCGCGGTCATAAAGCAACTCACGCCCGAAAATAAATTCAGAGTGTCTATGCGTTCATCGTGCGATTTTGATGTTTCGGAGATTTGTGCGAACTATGGTGGCGGAGGACACGTAAGAGCCGCGGGATGCACTCTCTTGTCGGATTCGATACTTGCCGCGGAGATGACAGTGGTTTCTGCGGTTGAGCATAAAATGCAGGACGAAGAGAGCAAAAATATAACCGAATAAAAAAGAGCGGAAGCATAGAGCGTCACTCTAAAGGACAGTTTTTCAAAAATACGGTATATCTCTAAAGAGGTATGCCGTATTTTGCTTTTGTGTCTACAAATGCAGTGCTTGTCAGGAAAATTGCCAAGTCATAGATGAACATAAAAAGCCTCCCGCAAGGTAATATTATAAAAACAGTATAAAAACTCCGCTAAGTATATTTACAAAACTAAAAAAATGTGATATAATAAAAATGCGAAACAAACCGAATATGGCATTTAGGAGTATTTTTTTGTAGGGGTACTCTGCCTTTTTGCGTCCGCAAAGATTTGAATTTGGTAAAAAGTACAAGTTCCGTCTTTGTGGATATGGATTATTCTCCTATTTGTCAAAGGTTTGTTTCGCAGCAATAGGGGCTTGTGCTTTTTCGGTGCGTGGCTTCGGTTGCGCACCTTTTTTATATGCCGATAGGAGAAAATATGGATAAGAATATTCAAAAAAAGGTAATAGACATTACCGGCATAGAACTCACGCCCGGAGAGCCTACCGTTTGTCTTGGCAACGGCGAGCAAGGCTTTGAGTGTTGTTGCGACGAGTGTGATTACTTTTTGCTTTGTTTTCCCGAGTTTGATGTTCAAATAAAAAAAGAAAATATTGCTACAAGTAAAGATAATACTCCAAAATAGTCAAAAAATGACAGAGAATGTAAAGTGTTCTCTGTCATTTTTATCGGTAAATAAGATATTATTTTTAATTTCAAAAACTGTCCTTAAGAGTACGCGCCATTGCTTCCGCTCTTTTTCGTTGTTGCAAAAAAACACGGCAGAATCGATCTGCCGTGCTTTACTTAGCTGTTCAATTAACCCTGAGCAGCTGTATCAGACTCTGTTTCGCTTCCTTCTGCTTCGGATTCGGTTTCACCCTCATCCTCGTCCTCGGACTCTGTCTCCTCAACGGGCATATTTGCTACGTACTCAGCGGCATAGGAGCCTTCGGGAGCAACTATAAAGTACTTGTTGATTCCAAGGAATGCGCTGTCACCGATCTCTGTAATAGAAGCGGAAAGTGTAAGAGCATCCTGAGTGTCAAGTCCCTCACAGCCGTGGAATGCAACGCTACCGATCTTAGTAAGAGTGGAGGGGGCAGTCATCGAGGTGATCGAAACACAGCCAAAGAATGCTCCGTCGCCAAGAGATACAAGGCCCTCGGGGAGAGCGATTGTCTCAAGAGCGGTACAGCCGTGGAATACAGAGTTTCCGATGGTTGTAAGGCTCTCACCCTCGAATACTACGCTCTTAAGAGCGGTGCATCCGTAAAATGCGCCTTCCTCGATCTCGGTAACAGATGCGGGAATGACTATGGTTTCAAGAGCAGTGCATCCGGCAAATGCCCATGCGCCGATCTTGGTAACGGTATCGGGAATTTCTACCGATTTTACCGCAGAGAGGTGATAAAATGCCTCTGCGCCTATTTCGGTTACGATAAGCTCGGAAATGACGGAGGGAATAACAACGTCATGCGCGGTTGAAAGACCGTTATATTTTGTAATAGCCGCGGTCTTGGAGGGGCGCTCCTCATATGAGATCGTTCCGGTCTCTATTTTCTCAGACAAGTCGGGAGAAATATACTTTCCGATGTCGTTGGACATTCCATCGCTTGTCTTGTTGCATGCGCAGAAAGAAACAGCGAGAACTGCGACTATAAGAATTACTGTAATTTTTTTCATTTTAGAACCTCCGAATGGGTACTTTACAAGAATATACATTATGATTATACCTCAAAAGGGAGCAAATGTCAATAGCTTTCAGGCGACTTTGGCATTTCTTTTGTAAACATTTTATATATTTTCATAAAAACCCTCTCCGAGAGAGCCACAAACACAAAAGATTTTGCTATTTACTTGCGTTTTACTTCAAGATATGTTATAATATATCTTAAATTCAACGCAAAAATTAACGCGCGAGGAGAAAAGTATGCTTTCACAGATATTCACAGCCGGAATATTGGGGATCGACGGATACATAGTAACAGTAGAGGCAGACAGTCAGCCCAAGCTGCCGAGCTTTGAGCTTGTCGGATTGCCGGATGCCGCAGTTAAGGAGGCAAAGGATAGAGTCCGTACTGCCTGCCAGAATAGCGGATATCGCTTTCCCGAAACGTCGTTTATGGTCAATCTTGCGCCCGCTGACAGAAAAAAAGAGGGATCTGCGTATGACGTTGCGATCCTTCTCGGCATAATGAAATGTGCGGGAATCGTAAGGAACGATATTGACGTATCGGATAAATGCTTTGTCGGCGAGCTTTCTCTTTCGGGAGATCTGCGCACTGTCCGCGGCGCGCTTTCTATGTGCGTGGCGGCAAGAGATGCGGGATTTAAGGAGTTTTACGTTCCTGCGGAAAACGCGCGCGAAGCGGCGGCGGTAGAGGGAATAGTTGTCTATCCTGTCAAGACAATGAGCGAGATAGTAGCTCACCTCAACGGAAGCGTGATTATAGCACCTGTCAGCTTTGACAGAGACGGATTTTTCTCGGCAACTTCAAATTACAGTATGGATTTTGCAGATGTCAAGGGCCAGGCGCAAGCAAAGCGCGCAATGGAGATTGCGGCGACGGGCGGACATAATATACTTTTGATAGGCCCTCCCGGAACGGGAAAATCTATGTTGGCTAAGAGATTGCCGACTATTTTGCCGCCATTGACATTCCCCGAGGCGATAGAAACTACCAAAATACACTCTGTTTCGGGAATATTGCCGGACGGCGTATCACTCGTCTCCGCGCGTCCGTTCAGATCTCCTCACCACACGATGAGCGCGGTTAGCCTTGTCGGCGGAGGAGTGCATCCTATGCCCGGAGAGGTGTCCCTCGCCAATAACGGCGTGCTATTCCTCGATGAATTTCCGGAATTTCCAAAGCAGGTCACAGATGCCTTGCGTCAGCCGCTTGAGGACAGACGCGTTACGATCACGCGAGCAAGCGGAAGAGTTACGTTCCCGTGCAGCTTTATGCTCGTAGGAGCGATGAACCCCTGCCGATGCGGATATTTCGGGCACCCGACACGCAAATGTACTTGCAAAAGCATAGATGTAAAAAGATACATTTCACGAATCAGCGGACCTATGCTTGATCGCATAGATATACAGATAGAGCTCCCTTCGCTCAGCTATTATGAGATCTCCGATAATTCCGGAACAGCGGAGAGAAGCGAAACGATAAGAGAGCGTGTTATCGCCGCTCGCGAGTTTGCGCGCGAGAGAATGAAGGGTGACGTATATCTTGACAACGCATCGCTTGATTCTGCGGGAATACGCAAATATTGCAAGGCTGATGAGGATGCTATGGAGCTTCTCCGTATAGCGTACGAGTCTATGGGACTTTCCGCGCGCGGATATGACAGAATTATGAGGGTCGCGAGAACCATCGCAGATCTTGACAGAAGTGACATCATAAAGTCCGGTCATATAGCCGAGGCTATACAGTTCCGCAGTCTTGACCGAAAGTATTGGGGAATGGACGACGAATAGTTTTTGTTTTGTGAGGTAATATAATTGACTGAAATTTTATGTAAGCTGTTTATTAAAGACAGAGAAAACGCAAAATCCCCCGCGGTAAGAAGGGCATACGGTACGCTCGGAAGCGTAGTCGGAATAATAGTTAATTTTATACTCGCGGCGGGCAAAATAGCGGTTGGTGTGCTTTTCGGCGCAATATCGCTCACTGCAGACGGTATTAACAATATGTCGGATGCCGGATCTCAGGTCATCTCGTTTATAAGCTTCAAAATGGCAGCAAAGCCCGCTGACCGCGACCATCCGTTCGGACATGCGAGGATCGAATATGTGGCTTCAATGATCGTGTCGTTTTTCATACTTTTGGTAGGATGGAACGTGCTCTCGGAGTCTGTGTCAAAGATATTTGATACTTCTTTAAAGACTACGTTTTCGTGGATAATGATAATCGTGCTCGGCGTATCGGTGCTGATGAAGATCTGGCTTTGCATATTCAACAGAAGACTTGCCGATAAGATAGGCTCCTCGGTCATGAAGGCAACCGCGGCTGATTCCTTGTCCGATGCTATTGCTACAGCGGCGGTGCTCATAGCCATGCTCATATTCAAGTTTACGGGATTTGATGCGGACGGATATATGGGCGTTATCGTTGCTATCATCATTTTCATAGCAGGCATCAAGATACTTAACGAGACTAAAAACGCAATACTCGGAGAGAGCGCCGACCCCGAGGTCGTTGAAAACGTAAAGAGAATCGTTGCGGACTTTCCCGATGCTCTCGGTATACACGATATGGTAGTTCACAGCTACGGACCCGGACAGACTATAGTCACGCTTCATATAGAGGTGGACGGAGATAAAAGCGTATTTGATTCACACGATATGATAGACTCGATAGAGCGCAGACTTAATACCGAGCTCGGAATCCAATCGAATATCCATATGGATCCGATAGTGACGAATGACGAAGAGGTCTCCGAGATGAGAGCGGTTGTGCGTTCTCTCGTCAAGCAGATAGATGAAAGACTTGATATTCATGATTTCCGTTTTGTTCGCGGAGTAACACATACAAATCTGATATTTGACATAAACGCGCCATTTGAAATTAAAATGAGCGATTCTGAAATAAAAAAAGAAATAGAACGCAAGGTCAGCGAATATAACGAGGTATTTTTTACAGTTACAACAGTCGACAGATCATAAAAAGATAAATTTTGCAAATAATAGCCTCAAAACTTGCAAAAAACACGCAAAATGTTGTACACATACGCCAAATTTTGAAAGTTTACAATTTGTTAATTGCAAATTTCGCGTCGGCGCGTTATAATATGGCATTGGCATAATTCAATTACCCCACGGTTAGCATGTGGAGATAAGGAGGACGAAGTGATGCAGCTTTATTCGAAGAACCATCAGAGCGATCACGACGAGGACATAGAAAAGGAATTTCAAGCGATGCTTAACGACGCGAGAAGCGCGTACGTTATTCCAAGGCAGGCGTTTGAGAATTACAGAGTTAAAAGGGGATTGCGTGAAGCGGACGGCTCGGGAGTAACCGCAGGTGTTACGCGAATCGGAAACGTTCACGGATACGTTATGAGTGAGGGAGATAAGTGTCCCGATGCAGGTAGACTTGAATACCGCGGATATGAGATCTCAACTCTTGTAAATAATTTTGTTAAAGAGGACAGATTCGGATTTGAGGAGTGTGCATTTTTGCTTTTCTTCGGGCATCTTCCGACAGAGCAGGAGCTCGCAGATTTCAACGATATTCTCGCGGCTTACCGCCGCTTGCCTCCGAGATTTACCGAGGATATAATCATGAAAGCGCCCTCGCGTTCCATTATGAACAAGATGGCAAGCGCAACGCTTTCTCTTTACGCTTACGATGATGCTCCTGATGACACAAGTCTTGAGAATATGCTTCATCAGAGCATGGAGCTCATCGCTCGTCTGCCCGTTATAGCGGCGCAGTCTTACGCGGTGTATCAGAATGCGTTTAATGATAAGAGCCTTAACATCCATAACCCTAAGGACGAGCTTACAACGGCAGAGAATTTCTTGCGCGTGCTCCGTCCCGATAAGAGCTATACTAAGGAGGAGGCAAGACTTCTTGATCTCTGCTTGGCAGTTCACGCCGAGCACGGAGGCGGTAACTGCTCAACCTTTACCTGCCGCGTGCTTTCAAGCTCGGGAACAGATACCTATTCCGCTATAAGTGCGGCGATCGGCGCGCTTAAGGGTCCGCGCCACGGAGGAGCTAACATCAAGGTTCAGGAAATGTTCGACTGTATCAAGGAAAACGTGGCAAATACAAAGGATGATGACGAGGTTGCGGCATTCCTCTTGAAGATACTCAACGGAGAGGCTCACGACGGATCTGGACTCATTTACGGTATGGGACACGCGATATATACAAAGAGTGACCCCCGTGCCGAGATGCTCAAGACATATGCGAAAAAGCTCGCATTCGAAAAGGGCTACGGAGATGACTTTGAGCTTCTTGAGAAGATAGAACGCATCACACCTCAGCTCTTTAAGGCGTATAAGGGCATTGACAAGGACATGTGCGCAAACGTTGATATGTATTCGGGTCTTGTTTACCGTATGCTCGACATTCCCGTTGAGATGTACACGCCTCTCTTCGCTATTGCAAGAGTTGCAGGCTGGTGCGCACACAGAATGGAGGAGTATTGCACCTCCAACAGGATCATTCGTCCCGGATATAAGTGCATTGCAAAGCCGAGAGATTATCAGTCTCTGGTTGAGCGCTATTAAGTATAATAAAAATGCGATCGGCATATTGCCGATCGCATTTTTTGTATGATTATTTTGTGATGTTACCGTAGGAATCAACGTAAATCTGAGTGTAGTATCCGTCGTTCGGCGCTTCTGTCAGTATTGTGTAATCAAAATATCCGTCAAAATACAAGTACAGACCCGTCTCTGCATCGTAAAGAAGATAACTGTCCATTGCCTCTGTTTCTTCAAGCTGATAGAGGACATGCTCCGCAGTGTATTCGAGCTCCTTCAAGGTTTCTATAAAGTAGCTGGAATTCATAGTGCGAACAAACGCGGGAACCGCTCCGTAATTATAGGCATTTTCAAGGTTGTACTCTGCAGTACCTGTTACGCTCTGGGATGTTCCGTTCTCCTCAACTGTGATAGAGAAGTTTATTTTGTTCTCGTTTACGGTATCCGCCTGCAATGTCATTGCATTGTTTTCGGAATAATCCTTGAGATTTACAGCGAGTCCTATGTCGGAGGGGTCAACCTCGCAGTAGCCGTTGTATTCGTCATAAGTGTAAGCAACAAGGGTGTTATATACCGAAGAGTATGAAACGGAAGCGTCCATTAATTTTCCGCTCTTGGTTCCGTCAAGCTTTGTCAGATCAACGGATGCGGATATGTTGGCGGTCATTGAGCCTGTCAGCTCAAGCTCTACATACTGATTGTTGTGTTCGATGTAGTCATAGGTTGAGTCGGGGCCGGTTACATTAAATGAAGCATCAAGCCTTATGGGCATATTGTCGTTGCTGTAGCTTATGTCAAGCACGCAATCCATGGATGTGTCTTCACCGTACTGTGAAACGGCAATCGAGGCTTCAAAATGTGTCAGAGCAAGAGTTTCGGGCATGTATTCGATACTGAGCTTTCCCGCGATCACGGTATCGTCATCACCGGAGATCACTCCAAAGGCATCTGCGATGCTGTCAGCGGAACACTCAAATTCAAAAACGATTCCGTTTACCGTGTTGTTGCTGAGCTTGAATCCGATCTTTATGCCCATGGCGCCGAGAAGCTTGTTAACGGTCTCTACAAGCTCATCGTAATCGTCGTCGGTGGGAAGTGCGGATTGCGGAAGGCCTGCCTCAACTGCAAGCTCGAGTGCTGTGTCAATAATCTCCTTTGCCACACTTTCGATGTAGCTGTCGGAAACCATGTAGGTGTCACCGTCTTTGGTGATCTGATTTGCCTTTATTGTAGGGAATCTGAATTCTTTAAGTATATTGATAACATCGTCAGAGAGATACTGCGATATGTCAATCTCTTCACCGCCTACACTCTCAAGAGCGAGAGAATAGCCACCCTCATAGTAGGGCGCGACGGAGAGCATATTATTGCCCTGAATTATAAGATATGACTCATCGCCGTTGGAGGAGCTTTTGAAAATTCCGTCCTTGAGGCCGATATATCCCATAAGCGACTCCGACATCTCGATTGAGTCCACGGACATTGTTGCTTCGAATTCAAGCGATCCGAGAAGATCGGACATTTCGGGAACTGAGACGTCTCCAAGACCTTCAAGCAAAGCTCCGAGATTAAATGAGCTGATGCCGTCAGCTATAGCCTGAGCCTCCTCAGGGGTGACTTCACCCTTGCCGGGTTTGTCGTCCTTGTCCTTTTTTACGTTGCCGCACGATACAAGTAACGTGCTCATAGCAAGGATCAAGCACAAAAGGAGAGATAAAATTCTTCTGTTTTTCATAGCATAGTTTCCTTTCTTCAAAAAATGAAAATGTGCCGATAACGGTAATTTTCGAGGTGTTATACCAAGTCTACATTCCTATTATAGCACCTCTCCCTTGAAATGTCAATAGGCAGACGGATTCGTAAGCGAAAGCGCGGCGGAATTATTTTCTTGTCCATATCATATATATTCCTTAGGACAAACCAAGGGGGGGATCGTTATTATAAAAAGCGGATTGGAAAATGAAAAAAAGCAAGATGCTCACAACATGCACGGACTTTCGGAGAGCGAGGTTGTTGAGTCACGCAAAAGGTATGGCAAAAATATAATGTCGCCCGCGAAGAAAAAGAGCTTTTTGAGAAAATTCTTTGAAAATTTCAATGATCCCGTAGTCAAAATACTCATAGGAGCATTGATAATCAACGTCATCTTTATGTTTAAGCGAGCCAGCTGGATAGAGAGCGCGGGCATCGCGGTATCAATATTTCTTGCCACGATGATCTCCACTTTATCGGAATGCGGCTCGGAGGCGGCGTTTGAGAGACTGCAAAGAGAGAGCGGTCAAGCCCTGTGCCGTTGTATTCGAGGCGGCGAGACGGTGGAGATTGCCGTTGGAGACGTCGTTGTCGGAGACATTGTTTTGATAGGAGCAGGGGAACAGATATCCGCAGACGGAGAGCTTGTATCGGGTGAGATAAGGGTAGATCAATCCGCCATGACCGGAGAGAGCAAGGAGGTAAAAAAACGCGCGCGCAGATCAAGCGACGGCACGGATGCCTCGCCATCGTCTGCGTATTATTGCTTGCGCGGATGCACGGTGATTTCCGGTAGCGGAATGATCCGTGTGACACGAGTTGGCGATGCCACAATGCTTGGGGGAATTTCGCGTGAAATACAGACCGATACGCGCTCAAGTCCTCTTAAAATACGTCTTGAAAGGCTCGCCTCTCAGATAAGCACACTCGGATATATTCTGGCGGTAGCGGTAGCTCTCGTGTATCTTTTTAACGTTTTTGTTGTTGACAGTGCCTTTGAAACCGAGATAATAAAATATAAGCTGACAAGCTTCCCATATCTTTTTTCGCATCTTTTTCACGCGCTGACACTTGCCTTGACCGTCATTGTAGTTGCGGTCCCGGAAGGGTTGCCGATGATGATTGCGGTCGTGCTCTCATCAAATATCAAGCGCATGACAAGGGATAACGTGCTTGTTCGCAAGCCGGTGGGAATAGAGGCGGCCGGTAGCATGAATATTCTGTTCACCGATAAAACCGGAACGCTTACCGAGGGAAAGCTGTCCGTGGGGGAGATATACCTCGCCGACGGAACGCTTTTCAATTCTCCCTCGGGAATGAAAAAATGTATTACCGCATATAGGGCGTATGTTTTGGGGGCGTTTGCCAATTCATCGGGCGTTGTGGGCAGAAATGCGCAGGGAAAGCGCGATGCGCTTGGAGGCAATTCAACTGACCGAGCCATTTTGACGTCTGTCATCGGCATGGGAGTCAAGCAACCGTCATTTGAGATCGCGGATAAGCTTGAATTTGATAGTGCCGGGAAATATTCCGCTGCGCTTGTTCGCTCGGAAGGAAAGCGTGTGTTGCTTGTAAAGGGCGCGCCCGAGAGAATATTGCAGGGAGTTACAAGCTTTATTGATAGTGACGGCTGCAAGCGACGTTTTGATTTAGGGAGCTGTAAAAAGCTTTGCTCGGAGCTTACGGGTAGCGGAAAGCGCGTGATCGCCATTGCGCAGAGAGAGGATGGGAGAGCCACAAGTTGCCACGGTACTGATACTCTTTCGAATCTGACTCTCGTTTGTATTCTGACGCTTGAGGACAAGATCAGAAAAGAAGCCCCGGCGGCAGTAGAGCGACTAACGAATGCAGGCATTGGAATAGTCATGATAACCGGAGATAATCGCGACACAGCGGCAAATATTGCGCAAAAATGCGGAATAATGAGAAAAGAGCGTGACGTGATACTGACGGGGGATGAGCTTGCATTGATGTCGGATGCAGAGCTCAAGTCAACGATACCGCGCCTTTGCGTAGTGGCGCGCGCATTGCCGAATGATAAGAGCAGACTTGTAAGACTGTCGCAGGAGCTTGAGCTTGTTGTGGGTATGACGGGTGACGGTATAAACGACGCGCCCGCCTTAAAACGCGCAGACGTTGGCTTTGCAATGGGTAGCGGCACGCAGGTGGCAAAGGATGCGGGGGATATAATAATCATAGACAATAACCTCGCCTCTATTGCAAAGGCGGTGCTCTACGGAAGAACTGTTTTCAAGAGCATTCGCAAATTTATCTCATTACAGCTTACCATGAATCTGTCTGCGGTAGGCGTTTCGGTGATCTGTCCGTTTTTGGGCTTCGATTCTCCGGTCACGGTAGTTCAAATGCTTTGGATAAATATAATTATGGATACACTTGGCGGACTTGCATTTGCGGGAGAGGCTCCTCGCGACTCATATATGCGCGAAAAGCCAAAGAAGCGCGATGAGCCGATATTAAACGGATATATGATAAACGAGATACTGATCCTGGGGGCATCGACCGTTGGGCTTTGCATTGCATTTTTGAAAAATCCCGCGATCACAAGCAAATTCAGAGCCTCTACCGACAATATATATCTCTTGACGGGATTTTTCGCTCTCTTCATCTTTGCGTCTGTCTTTAATTGCTTCAACGCACGCACCGATAGGCTGAGAACACTTGCGGGAATAACAAAAAACCGCGCGTTCATTTTCATTATGGCGGCGGTGTTGGCAATACAGATCGCCTTTGTATATCTTGGCGGCTCTGTCTTGAGAGCTGCACCGTTGACATTGCGCGAGCTTTGTGTCACTGCAGCTGTGGCGCTGTTGGTTTTTCCTGCGGAGCTTGTGCGAAAGCTGATATTCAGATTGTTCTTCGGAAAGAGGGGATATTGAGTAAAACATCTTGACAAAGCGGTGTGTCTTTGATACAATATAATTGTATAGATATGTTTAGAGGATGGATACAAAAAATGACGAACAAGGAAAGATTTATAGAGATATTCAAGACGAATATAAAGAGGGAAGGCTCAGATAAGCTTCTGGACTTTCTTTGCTCGGAGGGAAGCGATTTTTTCAGCGCTCCCGCGTCAACAAAATTTCACGGAAATTACGAGGGCGGACTTGTTGAGCATAGCCTTAACGTTTACGATTGCCTGTGCGATATAATGAGCCGTCCGAGAATAAAGGAGCTTTACGGTATAGAGTACAGCAATGAGAGCATTGCCATTGCCGCGCTTTTGCACGATATGTGTAAGGTGAATTTCTACGGTGTTAGCTTCAGAAACGTAAAGAACGAGATGGGAAAGTGGGAGTCGGTTCCTTTTTACACGATTGAGGACAATCTTCCTTACGGACACGGAGAAAAGTCTGTTTATATGATCTCAGGATATATGAGACTCACCCGTGACGAGGCGTTCGCTATCCGCTATCACATGGGATTTTCTGCCGACAAGGACAATCACGGAAACGTTGGAAAAGCTATGGAGATGTTTCCGCTTGCATTCTTCTTGAATTGTGCAGACTCGGAGGCGGCATATTATCTTGAAGGCTCCGATAAATAAGGAGAAAAATATGATGTACGATAATAAACAGCTCGTCGAGCGCGCGTGCGCGGCGAGACTTAAGGCTTATTCACCCTATTCGGATTTTTGCGTAGGAGCGGCATTGCTTTGTGCTGACGGAGAGATCATAGAGGGTGCAAATATTGAAAATTCTTCGTACGGAGCAACGAATTGTGCCGAGAGAACGGCGTTTTTTACCGCGTTGATGCAGGGCAAGAAAGACTTTGTTGCCATTGCTATCATAGGGGCAAAAAGAGGAGAGAATGTCACAAGCTTTTGCGCTCCCTGCGGAATTTGCCGTCAGGTAATGGCGGAATTTTGCTCTCCGAGCTTTGAAATATTGCTCTATGACGGAAAGGATATTAAAAGCTACACCTTGGGAGAGATCTTACCCGAATCCTTTGATAAGAGCAATCTTTAAGAGGTAGATAATGGAAAAGAATAAAAATAACACAACGCCTACCCCGAAATATGCCGGAGGAACTTGCGAGAGCTGTGAGTTCTACGACTTTGACGAGGAATGGGGCGAATATGTCTGTTCAATGTCGCTTGACGAGGACGAAATGATAGATTTTCTCGGCGGAAACACAAAGGGATGCCCATATTACCGCTATTACGACGAGTATAAGAGCGTTCACAAGCAAATATAAACCGGAAGGATAAAAGCAAAGAATGAAAAAACAAGATATACTTAAAGAAAAGGAAGCTATGGCAAACGCCATTGTAAGAGTTGTACTCTGCGCGATAGGACTCTGTGTTCTTATGGCGGTTATGTTCTCGCTTTTCAAAAATAATGTTCCGGATAAGCTTGCGGAGTTTGAGAAAAAGGGAAATATGGAGCACACGTCCTGGTTTTTAAAATACGGTGCATGCTTGCCGCCTGTTATAATACTTGTCGGAGTGCTTACAGCGTGCTATCCGAAAAGCTCTTATGTTCCGGTCAAAACACAGAGAGACAAGGCGATCGTAATAGCTATCGTAGCTGTCTTTACCTATGCAGTGCTTTATACAAGCGCAAAGGGCGACTCTGCTACATTCAATGACTGCGTGGGATGGTTTTTCGCTCAGGTAATACCTCTTCTTATTGTCTTTTCATATCATTTGATAAGAGCATCAACCGAAAAGAAGGAGCTTTTAGAAAATGAGAACTAAGTTTATTCGTTTAGCCGCGATCGCTCTTGCTCTTGTAATGATCATTATGACAGTCGGATGTACAAGAGGAGCAAAAAAAGGCGTTGTTGCCGCGGTTCCCACCGATGATTTCAAGCCCGTGATCGATACGGGCAAGGACAGCGATCTGTATGACAGATATGAGGAATACAATGAGAATGCAACGCTTGCGTTCAAGGATTTTAGCAAAGCAGAAGCCTCCGATTTTGAATATGAGATCAAGGATTCGGGCGTTGTTATAGAAAAGTACGTAGGATCGGATACGATAGTTGTAGTTCCCGAAAGCATTGACGGATTGCCTGTCACAGAGATAGGCGAGTGCGCTTTCAGTGGGTCTGGCTTGAAGGCTGTATCGATTCCCGACACCGTAGTTGCGATAGCATACCGCGCGTTTTCTGAATGTGACAGTATGACAACTCTCCGCGTTCCGTTTATAGGCAACGGCTCGGACAAGGGGTTTTTGGGATATATTTTCGGTGCTGATTCTCACGATAAAAACGCGGTAGCTGTTCCTCCAAGCCTTGATATGCTAATTGTTGGCAACAAGGCCACCGCAGTAGAGGAGAACGCATTGCGCGGCTGTAAAACGCTGTCTGCGGTAATTTTGCCTGATAGCGTTACCGAGATCGGAAGGCTTGCATTCTTTGAATGTACCGACCTTGTGTATGTCGATTTGGGAAACAGTGTAAGCAAGATAGGTGAATATAGCTTTGCATATTGCTATGCGCTCTATTATATTGATTGCTCTACCGCAAACGAGATAGAGACAGGAGCGTTTTTCCTGTGTACCGCTATGAACGGCATTAAACTCAAGATGGGAGAGAATGATTATCTCGGCAGAATTTTCGGCGCAACCGATCCCGAATATAATACCGATTTCGTACCGCAATCCTTGAGAAACGTAGAAATAGCGGAGGGAACGGTCAAGGTTGGACACATGGCGTTCTATTCCTGCAAATATCTCACCTCTGTGACCCTGCCGAATACACTTGAAAGCATTGGAGTCAGATCATTCTACGCTTGCAGATCGCTTAGTAGCATTGTGCTGACGGATGGAATAAAAACGATCGATGACGATGCGTTTTTTGGATGTGATGCATTGGTTGCCGTCACATTTGGAAAATCACTCGAAAGCCTCGGAATGCAGGCGTTTATGGGCTGTGAGATGCTCAAAAAGGTGAATTTGCCAAGCTCGCTTAAAGAGATAAAGTCGGGCACGTTCTATGATTGCGTAGCGCTCACCGATGTCAGCTTGGGCGGTGTCAAAAAGATAGGCAAGAATGCGTTTGCAAACTGCAAGGCTCTAAATCCCGTATCAACGAGCGGTATAACCGTTGAAGAAGGAAATGAAGCTCTCAGCGGAAGCTAATAATAAAAAACCGTCGATGTAAATCGACGGTTTTTATTATTAAAGAAGATGTACGGGAAGCTTGTCTCCAAGCTGAACCTTCTGGAATCCCTTGTTTTCCTTGTGACCCGTAACTGCGGCAACTGTCTCGGGGGAGATGTTGGCAATAACTGTGGTATCAACCTTTACAGCAGTATTTTTGGGGGCTGCAGGCTTCTTTGCAGCAGGCTTTTTCGCGTCTGTGGCTGCAGGCTTCTTTGCTGCGGTGGTTTTCTTTGCGGGAGCTTTTTTAGGCGCTGCTGCGCTTGTTGCTACAAGCTCGGGAGCGGTATTTTTTTCCTCTGTTGCAGTTTTTGCAACTCTTTTGGTGATGCTGTCCTTACCTATCGGCATATTTTTTTATCTCCTTTGCCATTTCCATATATTCTTGAGCCGCGCGGCTTGATTTCTTATAAACCATTACGGGCTTTGAGTTGTCCTGCGACCACTCAACGTTGGAGTCAATGCGTATTATCGTATCGAAAAGTCTAACGTTTTCAAGCGATGAAAGGGTTTCAACAGTCTGCTTGAAATAATTTTTGCGCTCGCTTGCCTTGGTGATTGCGATTCCCATAAGATCAAGCGAGGGAGATATGAGCTTGACCTGCTCATAAAATTCAAACATGTTCGCAAGTCCGAAAAGACCCCAAGGGCTTGCCTCTACGGGAATTACGAGAAAATCAGATGCGCACATGATGTTCATTACCCAGCATCCGAGCGTCGGGGGAGCATCTATGAGAATATAATCGTACTTTCCGGATTCCTTGATGCTTTTCAGTCCCTGGCGGAGTATAAATTCTCTTTGCCACTTTGTAAAGAGCTGGAATTCTATTCCGCTCATTAAGGTTGACGAGGGAATGATGTCAAGATTTTCGTACTCGGTGTTGACTACGAAATCCGTAAGATCCTTCTGCTCAACAACTCCGGTGTAGATATTTTTTCCGCTTTTTGCCATTTCAAGCGATGTCTCATCATCAAAGAACTGCAGAGTAAGGTTCATCTGCATATCCGCATCGATCAGAAGCACTTTATTACCGATTGCTGAAAGTGAATATCCTACGTTCGCGCAGGTCGTTGATTTTCCGCTTCCGCCCTTGTTATTGGCAAAGCAGATAATTTTGGTTACAGACATATTTTCCCCTTTCGCCTTCCCCAGCGGGGAAGGGGGACCGCTTGCGGTGGATGAGGAGGTCGCCCTCAAGATGCAATAACGGTCAAATTTTATTTATTAAGGTAATCGATTATATCGTCAAGTCCCTCACGGGTGTAAGAGCTGACGTAAAAAAGCTTTTCGTCCTTCACTCCGCAATTTTTTAGCCAACGCTCTGCAAGCGGAATGTTTGCATCGGGCTTGTCTATGCCCGAAATAATGCCTATAACGTCGCGGTTGACGTGATGTGTGCAGTTGGGGGGGAAGACACAGAATGGCTCGTTTGCGCTGACCACAAGACCTATAACGTCCGCCTCATATGAATAGACAGCCAAAGCCGCCGCTAAGGTGTGCACCTCGGTATATTCTCCGGGGGTGTCAATGATCGTGTCCATGTAATTTATGTACTGCGTCTTGCAATAGTGAAGCTGCTCGCCCTTAAGCGCCTGTGTAAGAGTCGTCTTTCCTGCGGCGACTCTCCCCATTAGAATGAGCTTTTTCATTATGTTCTCGTCATTTCACAAACCGAGAATTTAAGAGTGTTTCTGAAATACTCTGTGATTGCGGTAAATGAAGCCTCGACCTCTGCTACCTTTCCGGTAATTATGAGAGTGCCGGAGAAGCGGTCAACGAATCCAAGGTCTGCGCCGGAGGATTTGAGAGCTATATCAGCAGTGATAACTGCAGTTTCGGCAGGGCTTACGGTGAGAACACCGATAGCCGCCTTTTCGTAATCGAGCTTGGGATCAAGTCCAAGCTTCTGATAGAGCGAGGGGTCGGGGTTGGCAATTATGTGCGCCAAAGTGATCTGACGACCGGGAACCAACTCCTGAACTATTCGCATTTTATCTTGAAATTCAAATGAATTTGACATTTTACACCTCTTTGCTTAATAAAGGTAATTATCCGCCGATCTGCACGTGCAGATTCGGAGCGGCGCGTTTTGCTGCCTTAACAAGAGTAGCCATCAGCTCATTTTGCGGCGGCTCAATGCCGTCCAAAAGATACTTTCTGCCAAGACCCGTGTATTTATCCTGACCGAGACGGTGATAGGGGAGCAGATGAAGCTCACGAACACCGGGAAGACCAGACGCGAATCTCGCTATCGCGGCTATCTCGTCGGGAGTGGCGTTAAACGTCGGAACGCAGGGAACTCTGATTATGAGATCGCGCGCGTTCTCGGCAATGAATTTTGCATTTTCAATTATCTGCTCGTTGGGCTTGCCCGTGAATTCCTCGTGCTTGCGGGAATCCATGTGCTTAATGTCCATCAAAAAATGATCAACGTGAGGTAGAAGCCTCGCCACCACGTCGCGGCTTGCAAAAGCAGTAGTTTCAATAGCAGTATTGAAGCCGTATTCGTGGCATGCGCGGAGAATTGCCTCTGAAAAGTCGGGCTGAGCCATACATTCACCGCCCGAAAGCGTGATGCCGCCGCCGCTTCTCGCGTAATAGATGCGATCCTTTGAGATCTCATCCATAAGCTCCTCAACGGTTATGTCGCGACCAACTGTCTCTTTCTTGCCGGCGCGCACCATTTCCTGGATATCATATTCCTGCGATTCGGGGTTACAGCACCACTTGCAGCGGAGATAGCAGCCCTTTAAAAAAACTATGGTTCTTATTCCGGGACCGTCGTGCAACGAATATCTTTGTATGTCAAAGATACGTCCCGTTTGTTCGTATATATTCTTGTTCACAACGATCTCCTTTCATAACAACAGTTTAAGGTGGTACTTGCAACACGGTAGCAGATAAGCTGCGCGTGTGCGTCACGGTTCCGTTTAACGAAAAATCTGTAAACTAAACCGATTTATTTAAAGGTTTTGAGGGGCTTGGGGAACCTTGTAGCGAGCTTGTGAAACAAGCTTGCAACGAATCTTGCGAAGCAAGTTCGTGTATTTTCCTTAAAAAGTTCCCCAAACGCATCCCCTCGCATCTCCTCGCATCCCCTTATAATCCCGACTGCTCGGTACGGTTGATAATGTCGTCCTGGAGAGAGCGAGAGAGGGTAGTGAAGAGCGCGCTGTAACCCGCAACGCGGACTACGAGAGTCTTATATTTGTCGGGATTCTTCTGCGCATCAAGGAGAGTTTCCTTGGAAACGACGTTATACTGAACGTGCATGCCCTTCTGATCGAAGTAGCCGCGCAGATAAGCAACGAATTTTTCAAGTCCGCCCATTCCTGCAAGCGCGGAGGGGTGGAATTTCTGATTAAAGAGGGTACCGTTGGATGCGATTCCGTGGTCAAGGCGAGCAACCGAGTTTGCGGTAGCGGTCGGGCCCTTGACGTCTCTGCCCGATGCAGGGCCTACGCCGTCCGCAATGGGAGTGAATGCAAGTCTGCCGTCGGGAGTAGCGCCGGTCTGATATCCGAGCGGAACGTTAGCCGAAACGGGGTAAAGACCTGCCTGGAACATGCCGCCGCGATTGTTGGTGAAGTTTTCAAAGGGCTTTGTATAGGTGTTGCCGACCTCGCGAGCAAATTCATCTATCTCGGGAATGTCGTTACCGTACTTGGGAAGAGCGGCGATCATATCAAGTATCTCTTGGTATCTCGCCTTCTTATCCGCGGAAATACTTTCAGCGTTTGTGATGTTCTGGTATATCGCGCGGATCATTTCCTCGTTTACGCTGATGCCGTTGGAGTCAAGCTGACGCGCAACCTCGGTGGTGAGCTCGATAGCCTTCTTGGGGATAAGCCCCTTACCGAAATTGTCTGCAAGTGCCTGCTTCATCTCTGCCATCGTGACCTTCTTTTCGTCGAAAACAAGAGTCTTCATAGCAAGAAGCGCATCTGTCATATTTGCAATACCGAAGCCCTGAGGCCCTGTGAAGTTGTAGTGAGCTCCACCCTCCTGCAATGAGATTCCGCGCTCTATGCAATCGTTGCAGAGGCAGGACTGGAAGGGGAGAGGGCAACGCACACTGTGCGCATAGTCGACAGCGTTGTCAGCGTGTACCATCATCTCTATCATGTAAAGCTGCTGAGCCTTGTAAGCCTCGAAGAACTCCTCAAATGTCGTCATTTTTTCAACGTCACCTGTCTGAAGTCCGATAAGCTCGCCCTTGTCGTATCCGTTAGAGAATACAAGCTCCAAGGGACGGCACATATTAAAGAATGCCGCATCGTGCCAGCCGTCCGTTCTCGCGCCCTTCTGAGGCTCAACGCATCCGATTATGCAGTAATCGCGCGCGTCCGCAAGTGTAAGACCTCTTGACATGATCGAGGGAATAATTACCTCGTCGTTATAGAATGCGGGAACGCCCAATCCCTCGCGAGTGACCGCCGCCGCCTTAATAAGCAGATCGTGGGGAGTCTTGTTCCATACACGGATAGAGAGTGAGGGCTGGGGAAGTCTGACATGAACGGTTGCTTCCATGCACATGTATGAAAGCTCGTTTGTAACGTCAACTCCGTCCTCGTTCTGTCCGCCTACGATAAGGTTCTGGAAGAGTCCGTATCCTGCAAATCCTTCTGCGGAAGCGGCATCTCTTACCTTGTTGAGATCGTTGAGCTTTACCCAGATACAGTCAAGATATTCCTGCGCAGATGCAAGAGTTTCCTTTCCGCTGTCAATGTCCTTCTTGAAGAGAGGATACATATACTGGTCAAAGCGTCCGGGAGAGATCGAGTGTCCGCTCGATTCGCACTGAAGAAGCTGCTGAACAAACCAGAACGCCTGGCAAGCCTCGTAGAACGAGCGCGCGGGCTTTGCGGGAACGTGAGCGCATGTCTCGCTTATGCGGACAAGCTCTGCGCGACGTACAGAGTCAGTACATGCGTCTGCCTCCTTTTTCGCAAGTGCGCTATATCTCTTTGCATAGGTAATTACCGCCTCACAGCTCTCGATAGCAGACTCAAGGAATGCCTTGCGGCGAAGATAATCACCGCTTCCGATGTAAAGCTTTGCAAGAGCGGCACGGCACTCGGCTATAACGCCCTCAAGACCTTGATTTATTACCTTTGCGTAATCAACGTTTATGTGACCTATTCCATTGTAAAAATAGTTTCCGACCGTGAATATTCCGTGGTTAAGGAATACGTCAAGCACCTTCTCATCCATGCTCTGCGCGGCAAGATCGCTGACAGTCTTTCCTTTCCAATAAGGATACACCTTCTTAAGTCTCTCAACGGTTTCGGGAGAAATATAGAAGGGGTCTGCCTCGCGTGTAGCAACCGTGTCGTATTCCTTTTCGAGCCACTCAAATGAGTACTCGGGGAATGTCTGACAGCCGCGGGGAGCTATCGAGTTGCTTCCTACGATAAGCTCATCGGGACGGATAACTATCGGGATGTTTTCCATTATGTGCTTAAATGCCGCAGAACGTCTTCTGATTATCGGCAATCCCTCGGTAGCCTTGTAGCTTTCGGTTACAAGCTCGGCGCGGTCTGCCTCTATCTCGGGCATCTTAGCGTATAAATGATCTATAAGCCTTTGAATTCTCGGGCTTTTTTCGATTACAAATTTTATCTGACTCATATTTATGTCTCCTTTTGGGAGTGTTTACTTTTATAGAAGGCTCTGTTATTAAGAGCTTGACATTATATCTGATTCCAGAGAAGCTCGTGAGGAGCGGGGATCACAGAGGAGTTGCAGAAAACGCCCTGATCCTTTGCGTGCTGAGATCCTGCCTCTACTGCGGCAGTAACGTCTCCGACCTCGCCGGTGATAAGGCAAATACCCTTACCGCCCATTCCGCGAGATGCACGAAGCTCGAAAATTTCAACCTTAGCTGTTTTTACAGCTATATCTGCCGCTTTAATGATAGATGCGGCGGAAAAGGTCTCGATAACTCCAAGGCTGCCTTTTTTCTCTGTGAGGACGGTTCCGAAAAGAGCTGTGATGACCTGCTCGTCAATGCGTCCCATGATAGAAACGTCAACAAGCTTATCGTCAAAGCGGCTCTTAACGTGCTCTACCGCGCTTGTTACGTTAGAGATAGTTCCGGTAAGGATCATCTCAAATTTGCCGGGACAAGCCGCGCGAGCGGAGATAAGAGTAACTCCCGCGCTTTTAAGTGCGGCATCGGTAGCCTCTATGCCCTTGGATATGCTTTTAAGTTCAATTACACCAACTGCCTGATACATACTGATGTACAATACCTTTCTTTATGTATTATGCCTCGATGACGATCTTTGTGGGATCGCATGAGGTTACCTTGCCCGAAATCGATGCGTACTGCGGAACCGACAGTCCTGAGCCTGCCGAAGTGATAAGATCGCCCTCCTTGACCTCGTCTCCGACCTTTACGGTGGGAATTGAGGGAGCTCCGATGTGCTGAGAGGTGAGTATTTCAACGCGCTCAGCCTTCATCTTTTTCGGTATATATGTGGGGATCGCGTCAAACTTGAGGACTCCGAGCATGTCCTTCCACTTACCGGACTGAATCATTCTGTACGGTCTGTCGGGATTTACGGGATAATCCTTGTCTGCTACGAATTTAATCTTGTTTTTGTTCAGAATGCCCTTGAGATTCAAAATAACGTCCTTGGGCGAGATGTCCTGACAGCAAACCTCTGCGCAAACTCCGCAGGAGCAGCAGAGAGAAGCGGTCGATATAAGCTCGGGATAGTCTGTTGCGGCGCTGTTGAGCGCGGCGCGGATGAGCTTGTGGGGCTCAAGAGGATATCCAAGCTGATAACGCGGACACATTTCCGTACAGCGTGTGCATCCGCAGCAGGCGGAAGCGGCGCGACGAAGCATATCGTCAATATTCGTCTGCTTGTTTTCAACGCATCTGGTCGTTTTGGGAATGATGAGTATCGATTTAGTTGTCTTTCTGATTATAGCCTTGTCGGGTGAAACTATCGATCCCATTGAGGGACCGCCCTCGATCATGACGTGATCCTTGTCAACGACAACTCCAAGCTTTTTGAATATTTCCGACACGCGCATTCCAAGAGGAACGCGGATGACAAACCTTTCAGGGATGTCTCCGGCGATCGTTACCCACTTTTCGGTTACGGGGCGGTTGTTTTCAAGGGCCTCGTAAACGTTGTATACCGTCTCCGCGTTCATAACGATAACGCCGGCGGTGATGGGAAGATTTCCTGCCTTGATGAGTCTGCCCGTGCTTTCATATATAAGTCCTATCTCGTCGCCTATCGGGTAGACGCTGGGAAGATATTTAACAGAAACGTTCTTTCCAAGCATCTCTCCGTCACCGTATCCGAGAGCCTCGGCTCGGTGTATCTTGAGGGATAGGTAGGTGTGTTTTATGTTTGTGGCCTCCATTATAAGCTCGGCACCCTTGACTATTTTTGCCATCTCCTCACGGTTGAGAATAAAGTCTGTATACATCAGGGGCTCACATTCGGAGCAGTTTACGCAGAGAATATCCGCGTCGTCCGAGAGCTTTGCGTAGGTAGGGAAGCCTGCGCCACCGGCGCCGACGATACCTGCGTTTTGCAGGAGAGCCTTAATATCTGTTTTTGACATTTTCCTGCCTTCCGCCGCATTTTTGCGGCTTGTGGTACAATTTCTTAATGCTTTTTAATGTATTCAACTGTGATAATTAAATCACTTATTGAATTTTAAATAAATTATTGAATTTTATCAACAACACCGACAACAACTGCGTCGATAGGGCAGCTTTCATCACACAGCGCCATTCTTGCTCCGCTTCCGGTAGTGATAAGCACCTCTTCGCCGATACCGGCGCTTACTGTGCGGTCAACTGCAACGATATACTTATCGGTGAGCTTTGTGTTTTCAATAAGCTGGATCTCCAAGAACTTGAAGCCCACGAGCTTGTCGAGCTTGTTTGTGGAGACGATATTTCCGATTACTTTTCCTCTTAACATTTATATTACCTCATCTATCTTGAAGATTATTTCACGGGGGTAACGGTTGAGCCGTTTTTGAAGCCTACTGCGTTCGCATCGTCTGTATCAACGTGCATTTCAAGGCGGAAATCCTTGTGAACGCGAACCTGAACGTCAAACCAGCGTGTGCGCTTTGTGCCTGTGGTTGCATCAACGTCGATGTAGTCGCCGTCCTTGACGTTAAAGTGTGCGGCATCATCGGGAGACATATGGATGTGTCTGTTGGCGATAATGCAGCCCTCGGAAAGCTGAACGATGCCCTTGGGACCTATAATTGTGATAGGTGCAGAGCCCTGAAGCTTACCGGACTCGCGTACGGGGGGCTTTACCTTGAGGACGTATGAATCTGTGACCGATATTTCAACCTGGCTTGCTCGGCGGAGAGGACCGAGAACACGAACGCCCTCGATCGAGCGCATAGAGGGACCAACGATAGTCAAGGTCTCCTTGCAGGCATACTGACCGGGCTGAGAGAGATCCTTGAAGTGGGTAAGGGAATAACCCTTTCCAAAAAGGATATCAAGATGCTCCTGTGTCAGATGTATGTGTCTGTTTGATATTCCAACGGGGATTTCGTATCCGGTTTTCGCAGGTGCGGGTGCATTTGCTCCGTCAGAGCTCATTTCGGAAACTATTTTTTTAACGATAGCTTCGATCTCAACATTTGAAATGCTCATTTTCGTGTTTCCTTTCGAATTTAGTACCATTATTTCAATATCAAGCGCACCGATCGCTATCGGTGATCTTCATATTGAAATAATCCGTCGTTTCCTGCCCGAATTATCGGGCAGGAAACGCGATTGCGCCCGATGGCGCATGCCTTTCGACTTATATTAGCCGAGAGTGGGGAGAAGCTTGTTAACGTCGGTGTGAGGACGGGGAATAACGTGAGTTGCAACTACCTCGCCGAGGTTTGCTGCTGCTGCGCCGCCTGCCTCAACTGCAGCCTTAACTGCGCCAACGTCGCCGCGAACCATAACGGATACGAGTCCGCTACCGATCTTTTCAGAGCCGATAAGCTGTACGTTTGCTGC
>JAZUBI010000102.1:0-1780 GCA_045638385.1 Eubacteriales bacterium | reverse complement strand
TTGCATGTATCTTTGTGTGGCTTAACAAGGCCCCCACGATACGCGCGAGCAGCCTCTCATCAGCCGCGCGAAGGCTGTGAGAGATAATATTGTACTTTACAGCGATCAGTGGTAAATAGGAGATCATTATGAAAAAGGTTTTACTTATCGCGGGCGGAGGAACGCTCGGTCTTTACACCGCAAAGGAGCTGCTAAGACTCGGACACGCGGTTGACATCATCTGTCTTGACGAAATGACGTCAGATAACGAAAATTTGAGGTTTTTCAAGGCAAACGCAACCGTTGAATATTTAAAAGAGCTTTTCAAGGAAAACCGCTATGACGGCATCGTGAATTTCATTCACTACAACAATTACGAGGACTACATACCCTATCACGAGCTCCTCTCGCGCAATACCGATCATTTGATATTCCTGTCCTCGTATCGCGTCTATGCCGATCTTGAGCACCCTATTACCGAAAACGCGCCCCAGCTTATTGACGTGATAAAGGATCATCAGGCGTTTATCGAGGGGGATAATTACGGACTTTCAAAGTCGAAGGCAGAGAGATTCTTGGCGGACAATCCCTATCCGAAAAATTGGACGGTTGTTCGTCCCGTAATTTCCTTCTCAGATAAGAGACTTGACATCATTTTGACCTCCGCAAACCGAGTTGTCGAGGCGGCAAGGACGGGCGAGGTCTTGAAGCTTCCTATCGAGGCAAAGAATCTTACCGCAGGACTTGATTGGGCAGGAAACTCGGGCAAGCTGATCGCAAATCTCCTCCTCAAGAAGGAGTGCATAGGTGAGGCATATACCATTTCGTCGGCGCAAAACCTTAAGTGGTGCGAGGTCACCGATATTTATACCGAGCTTTTGGGCGTTAAATTCGAGTGGGCACCTGCCGATTTTCCCGAGTATTTCTGGCATTGGAGGTATGACAGAGCATATGACAGAGCGGTCGACAATTCAAAGGTGCTCGCAGCAACAGGGCTCCAACCGAGTGACTTCAAGAGCATAAGAGAGGGAATTATTATTGAGCTTAAAAAGCTCGGCGTGCTTGATGAAAACAATGAACGCACGTTTTGAGACGGTAGTTGATGGGATATACCGCCTAAATATTCCGTTCGATACGGTCTATACCTCGGTTTTCCTTGTAAAAAGCGAGAGCGGTGCGATACTTGTAGATTGCGCCACAACTGACGAGGACGTTGACGGATATATAGTTTCCGCATTGCGCGATATGGATATTGAGCTGACCGATATAAACAGCGTTGTGGTGACTCATAACCACTCCGACCACGCGGGCGGTCTTAGAAGAATATTGTGCCACGCGCCAAATATTGAGGTTGTAAGAGAGCCCCGCCAAATTTTTGACGGGATCTGCGCATACCCGATGTGCGGCCACGCAAACGAGATGATCGGTCTTTTTGATCCCCGTACCGGAACGCTTATTTCGGGCGACGGCTTGCAGGGCGCGGGCGTTGATAAATACCGCGCGTATGCCGAAAATAAGAAGGCGTATTATGAAACTCTTGAGCGCGTGAAGCAGGATGAGAGAATAGAAAATCTTGTCTTCTCACACGCCTACGAGCCGTGGTATAAGGATCATATCTTCGGGCGTAGTGGCGTGCTTGAAGCACTTGAAGAGTGCAAAAAATATATTATTGGAGAATAAAAACATGAAAGCAATACTTGTAAACGAAGATAAAAGCTTGCGCTGGGACGATGTTCCCACAGCCGTGTGCGGCGAGGACGATTGCCTTGTAAAGATCGAGGCGGCGGCTCTCAACCGCGCC
>JAZUBI010000101.1:0-4649 GCA_045638385.1 Eubacteriales bacterium | reverse complement strand
GGTTGACCTCATCTGCGAGGGAAACGAGTGCCACGGTATCATCGGAGACGATGAAAACGGAGTGTATTCCGCCATTGGGGCTGACTATACCGTGCTTGCCACGCGCGGTATCGGCGGAATCTTTGAGCACTCAACAAATTACAAGCACCTTACGGGTGACGCCATTGCGCTTGCGCTGAAATACGGAATCAGATTGCAGCATATCGACTATATTCAGATCCATCCCACCACGCTCTATACCGAAAAAGAGGGTAGCAGGGAATTTCTGATCTCCGAGTCGGTACGCGGTGAGGAAGCGATCTTGCTTAACTCCAAGGGCGAGAGATTTGTCAATGAGCTTTTGCCCCGTGACGTGGTGGCAAACGCTATCTTCGCTGAAATGAAGAAAGAGGGAACCAAGCACGTCTGGCTCTCAATGGCTCCTATTCCAGAGGAGGAGATCCGAACACACTTCCCGAACATCTATCAGCGTTGCCTTGACGAAGGCTATGACGCAACAAAAGAGCCTATCCCCGTCGTTCCGTCACAGCACTACTTTATGGGCGGTATCGACGTTGACAGATACAGCAAGACCTCGATGGACCGTCTGTATGCGGCAGGTGAGACGGCTTGCAACGGTGTTCACGGAAGAAACCGACTTGCAAGCAATTCGCTGCTTGAAAGCCTTGTCTTTGCAAAACGTGCCGCACGTCACATTACCGAAGGCTACACCGCGCTTGCGACCGATGCGGAAATTACAGTGGACGAAACCAAATACGAAAATTACCAAGAAGAATACAAAGCAGCCGTTCTTGCGGCAATCGAAAAGGAGAGATTAAGCCATGAATAATATTACGATGAAAATGAACGCAGACGAGCTTATCCTGCAGGCTCTCAGAGAAGATATCACCAGCGAAGACATTACCACCAACTCGGTCATGCCTCATTATCAGGCAGGCGAGGTTGACCTCATCTGCAAGCAGGACGGCGTAATTGCGGGTCTTGAAGTGTTTAAGAGAGTATTTGAGCTTCTTGATGCAAATACTGAGGTTATCTTCTATTGCAAGGACGGTGATGCCGTTAAGAAGGGCGAGAAGATCGGTCTTGTTCGCGGAGATATCCGTGTGCTTCTTTCGGGTGAGAGAACCGCGCTCAACTATTTGCAGAGAATGAGCGGTATCGCAACCTACACAAGAGAAATTGCAGATCTTCTTAAGGGCACCAAGACCAAGCTTCTGGATACGAGAAAAACCACTCCCAATATGCGTATCTTTGAAAAATACTCCGTTAAGGTCGGCGGCGGATATAATCACCGCTATAACCTCAGCGACGGTATTCTTCTAAAGGACAACCATATCGGTGCAGCAGGCGGTGTTAAGGAAGCTGTCAGAATGGCAAAGGAATATGCGCCCTTTGTCCGTAAGATCGAAATTGAGGTTGAGAACCTTGATATGCTGAAGGAAGCGCTTGAAGCGGGTGCTGACATTATCATGCTCGATAATATGAGCGTTGAGGATATGAAGAAGGCAGTTGAGCTTTGCCGTGGCAAGGCAGAGACCGAGTGTAGTGGCAACGTAACGAGAGAGAACGTAGCTCGCCTCGTCGATATCGGTGTGGATTACATTTCCAGCGGCGCACTTACTCACTCGTCCCCGATCCTCGATCTTTCCCTTAAAAATCTTCACGCAATATAATAAACGAAAGGGGTGAACCAATGAAGTCAGACGAGAGAAGGAAAAGCATTGTCAATTTGCTTTTATCCGAAAAAAGACCTATTTCCGGAAGTGAGCTTTCGGAGAAATATGGAGTGTCCCGTCAGATCATCGTAAAGGATATTTCAATCTTAAAGGAGCAGGGAAATGAGATCCTTGCCACCAATGCCGGTTATATAATTCAGTCATCCCCACTTCGAGAAAGAGTTTTCAAGGTGTTTCATACCACCGAACAGACTGAGAACGAGTTGCAAACCATCGTTGACCTTGGCGGTACCGTCGCAGACGTTTATGTTTGGCACAAGGCATACGGCAAAATGGAAGCAAAGCTGAATATTTCTTCTCGTTCTCAAATCGATCAGTTTATCGAAAGCGTCAGAACAGGGAAGTCGGTTGAGCTTATGCACATTACGGGCGGATTTCACTATCACACCGTAAGAGCCACCTCCGAGGAGATCTTGAATCAGATTGGAGAAGCCCTCGATAAGCGAGGCTATATCGCTCCCGGTAATTGAAAGTGAAGGAAAATGAGCATTTTTAATATATTTGCGCGTAAAGACATCAATGACGGTGTGGAGCAATATCGCAAAGCAGAAAAAGCCGTGTTGCTTGATGTCAGAACCAAGGAGGAATTTTCCGAGGGTCATATTGAAGAAAGCCTCAATTTGCCTATTGGTGAGATAGACAGAGCTGCAACACTGATCCCCGATAAATCCACTCCGCTTTACGTGTATTGCCGTAGCGGAAAAAGAAGTGCAAGAGCGGTTGCATACTTGAGGGGAAACGGATACACGGATGCATATGATATCGGAGGTATCATAGCATATAAAGGTAAAATCATCAAATAGCTGTATAAGCTAAAAAGAAAACACAATGAATGCCAATAGAATAGAACACGATCTTATTGGAATTAAAGAGATTCCCAAGGAAGCATATTATGGAATCCATTCAATAAGAGCAAAAGAGAATTTCAGAATAAGCGGAAGACGAGCACATCCGGAGATCATTATTTCATTAGCACAAATAAAAAAGGCTGCCGCAATTACCAACTATAAAACGGGAGCGCTGAACCGAGAGCTTTCGAATGCGATATGTCGGGCGTGTGACGAGATAATCGCAGGCGGTTATAAGGATAGCTTTATTGTGGATGCTATTCAAGGCGGTGCAGGAACCTCCTTGAACATGAATGCCAACGAGGTTATAGCCAACCGTGCCATCGAGCTTCTTGGTGGCGAAAAGGGAGATTACAGCATCGTTCATCCACTTGACCACGTGAACAGATCGCAATCTACGAATGATGTTTATCCGAGTGCAGGTAAAATCGTTATCGTAAAGCTTTTGAAAAAAGCAATTATTGCCTTGCGCTTGTTGAGAAACGGGTTTGATGAAAAAAGCAACGCCTATAAGGATGTTGTTAAAATAGGTAGAACTGAAATGCAGGATGCTGTGCCGATCAGCTTTGGACAGAGCTTCAAGGCATACTCCTCAGCAGTCACCCGAGATATTAAACGTCTTGAGCTTGCAATCGGCGAAATCTCGGTCCTCAATTTGGGGGCGACCGCAATCGGTACCGGAATCACCGCGAGCAAAGAATATATAGAAAGCATTATTCCCACACTTAACGAGATAACTGGAGAAAGATTTAAACAAGCAGATGATCTTGTAGATGCTACTCAAAACCTCGATTGCTATGTTATGGTATCAGGAAGCGTTAAGGCTGCTGCAACTACTATCTCGAAAATCGCGAATGATTTACGCCTAATGTCCTCCGGACCAAGATGCGGATTTGGAGAGATCAATCTTCCCGCAAAACAAAATGGATCATCAATAATGCCGGGAAAGGTCAATCCCGTTATTCCGGAGGTCGTCAATCAAATTGCCTTTAACATTATCGGCAACGATACGACCGTAACAATGGCTGCCGAAGCCGGACAGCTTGAACTCAATGCATTTGCTCCAATTATTTTTGATAGATTATTTGAATCCATTGAAACTCTTGCAAACGGTGCAGAGGTTTTATACAAGGATTGTATCAAAGACATAACCGTTAACGAAGAGCGGTGCAGGGAGGAAGTAGAGCGTAGCATAGGAACTGTTACGGCTCTTACCTCCACAATCGGATATGACAAGGCTACTACATACGCAAGACTTGCCCTATCAGAAAATCGAAACGTCAAGGATGTTCTTATCGAAGAAGGATTATTTCTTGCTGAAGATTCGGTTAACCCCGACAATCTCATAACAAACATATAAAATAAAAACGCGGTGGGCAACTTTGCTCACCGCATCTCTATTTTATTCTTTTACGAATTTCTTAATCAAGGGATATATATCCTTGTCGCACTCGCAGTAGATTGCATTCCAGTCAATGTCCTGAGATGCGTGGAGTCTGTGCTGGATATGACCGCCGAGAAGCAAAACGCAGAGCATTGATTTTGCGGAAAGCTCCCAGTTGGCACCGTGCTCATCCTTTCCTTTCAATCTCACGTCACCCTCAACCTGAGTAACGATTTTGTTAAACTCCTGAACGTCGTTCATTGTTGTAAGCTCAATTTCGTATTTCATATCATTATCCTCCAATTATTCGTATTAGTCAGCTCGAGATCATGTTGGCAAGGAGATAAGTCTCCTCATCAAATGTCTTCGGCATATTTAACGCTTCGAAAATATCGTAGTTAACGATTTCACAGTTCTTTAATGCTATAACTCGGTTTCCAATACCGTCCTTCAAAAGCTCAACGGCAGCGTATCCCATTTTTGATGCAACAACTCTGTCGCGCAGGGTAGGACTTCCGCCTCTTTGAATGTGACCGAGAATGGTTGCACGGCTCTCGATTCCCGTTGCCTCTTCGATCTGCTTTGCAAGCTCTCTTACGTCGCAAAGACCTTCTGAAACAACGATGATGAAGTGGTTTCTGCCTCTTTTTTGCGTTTCACGGATCTTTGTAATGACAGCTT
>JAZUBI010000100.1:0-8569 GCA_045638385.1 Eubacteriales bacterium | reverse complement strand
GAGTACGACGGAGAGCCGGCTGTTAAAGTCATGGGCGAGACCTCCCCTCTCGTCTATAGTCATATCGGATGGATCCCAAAACGAGACGCTGCACACGTTACCGAGATAATCAATAATAATGATTATGAGGTTACGGCTGAGCTCGTCGGAGGACCATACAAATATCGTGATGACGATGATAAAATATGCTCCGATCGCACCGAATTCGGCTGTCGTGTATACCTGGCTTATTAGTTTCTTTGCATAAGGTATAATTTATTGACCGTATAAATAAAATCGCTTAAATCGAAAATATGAGCCTCGTTTGAGACACGCAAAAAGCCCGGAGCGTATTGCCCCGGGTTTTCTGCGTCTATTGTTAAAAAAAGGAGGTGATCCCACGCGTTCCGGTTCCCCTCCGGACCGCCTAAATCTGTTTAAGCGGAAGAGCTTTCGCCCTGTTGTATAATTCCGTCCCGGTCCCGTTGAGACCTTCATCAGTATAAGCCTTATAGAGGATTGTCAGATTCTCCAGCTCTGAGCTCGTGATCTCGCCCTTACTGATATGCTGCTCGCAGCGTGTAAATAGTGCGTCATGGCTGAGAGCCTTAACGACCTCGACGAGTCCCCTGATCCGCTTAACGCCGAGCACCAGGACCGCAAATAACGCGCCTCCACACGCTGACAATACTGACGAAATGATTATGTTCATATAAAACGCCTCCTCTATGTAGTGATTTTCAATTTCTGACCGACTTTGATCATGTTGACGTTGCTGATCTTGTTCTCCGCTGCTATGGCTTTGACGGTCGTTCCGTACTTCTGAGCGATAGCCGAAAGCGTGTCGCCCTTCTTTACGGTATAGGTGATAGTTTTCTTTTTCTTTGCCGCGAGGATCTCGTTGACCTTTTTCTGTACGGCGGCGTAATCGTAGCCGGCAGCCTCGAGACGTTTCTTCCTGGTCGAGCCTGTTCCCCACTTTCCCGCGATAACTTCCTGAGCAATAACCGCGACGCTCTTCTTTTTCTCGCTGGTAGCCATTGCGGAATATTTCGGGACGACGAAACCGCGAATATATTTGCCATTTATCGACAGAGTCCTCTCTTTGACCGCCTTGCTATAATTCCCTTCGATTACGGTGATCTTCGACCTGGTGACAGCTTCGACGATTCCGACATGATCAGGACCGCCGACGTTATCCCCTCTCCCGCTATCATCCCAATCGTATAGGATCCAATCGCCCGGATCCGGAATATAAGCGTCCGACTCGGTCCATATTCCCATGCTTTTAGCTTTGGAGACTATCGTCCCGCAATTAGCCGAAAGCGGAAAATACTTTTTCGCCTGGCGTATCCCGAACGCTTTGACCGCACAAGCTGAGGCGAACGCAGCGCACCAATACGCGGAGTATGTCATAGCCCAGCCGTCCGGCTTAACCTGATTAAATATGTCGATTATTGCCTTATGCTGAGCCGATCCCTGTTTCGCACCGAGATAATACGCTGCTGTACTGACGAGCTTATTTCTGAGCTCTGTAGTCGTAGCCATTAGATCACCTCCTCAGGATCCTCGCCCTCCTCAGCGACAGCCTCGCCGATTTCCTTGTAATAGTTGCGAGTCGATACGCCCAGGATCGCAGCCAGGAACACACCGACAGCCGCGACGCTCGCGCCGATCTCGGAATAATACGGGATCCCCCATATTTTCCCAAGTGTCAGGATCAGGACCTCGAACGCCGGAATAAATACCAGCGCGAACCATTTCATACGATCATAGCTAATATTTGACAGTTTCATAATAACGACCTCCAATCTAAAAGCCCGCCGTTATGACGGGCTCATGCTTATACACTATAGTTATTTAATCCGAAATGTTTATACCAGGCGAGATTATTCTCAATCGCGTCCTCTGTAAGCTCTTTGATCACATTCGCGACATATACATAACCAAGTGTCGTAAAATGAGAATTTTCAACGTATATATTGCTCTGCGTAGTCTGAATCGTTGAATTGTTGGCATAATCGATATAAAAGCAATAACTATAAAGATCTGCAATATCTGAGATCATTTCGTTATACGGAGTCGACGCTACCGACGTATTATAAGTCGAAACAAGGAAAATCGTAGCGTTAGGCTGTTGCTGGTGAACGTATTCCACTATAGCCCTCATATATCCGACAAAGCTATCTGTTCCCGCTGAGTCCGTTATCACTCCGATCGGATATTCTTGCTGGTTTTTATCATTCGTTCCGAAAGCTATAAAATAAGCTGTAGGTTTGACGCTTTCATTTGCGAGAGCCGTCTTGAAGCCGCCCGTATTGTTCCACCATAGCTTAGACGTCAACCCGCCCTGTGAATAGTGAACAGATTCGACATTCAGATCTCTCGCAAGATTAGAAAGCCAGGAGTAATTATAGCAATCTCTTACGGTCCCGCCGTTATAGATTTCTCCGGAGGACAAGCTGTCTCCAAGCACTCCGATTTTATGCAGCATTGTCAGATATGGAATTTTAATCTGTGATTCAATAGTTGCTATTTTTTTTGAAATCTCAATCTTGAAGTTAGAAAGATCGACATTTGTTTGTATATTACCTTCATTACTTGCCCCGTCATAGGTTCTAAAATTAATGGAAATAGCTGCGTCCTCGAGCATTGTATAAGTAAATGTATTAAATGCTCCTGTTGGGGCAATCAAAAGAGGACTAAATACTCCATTTTCAAATTTAGATATAACAGGAACTCCTTCATACCCATATACAGATACCTCTACTACGGATCCCTCTAAAACCGTAATTAAATTGGTATGGCTCCAGGTTCCGCTTATGCCTATGTTGCCCCATTGATCAATATATCCCGCCTCATAATCCGAAAAATCAATTGTTTTGTAATCTATTCCTCGCTCAAGGAATGAGAGGCGTGTATTTATGTCGGGACCGACTCCTGGGCGGAGAGCAAGCATCGGCTTAGTGTTGATTGTTGAGATTCGAATATAAGCTATCCCGGAAGGGACAGATATAACTCGAGTCTGCAAAATGTTTGGACCTCCTCCTATAGGCCATTTATCTATCATGTTGTCCCAGCTCTCATCGCTTTTATACCCGTGTATGCGTATCGGATTTGTAGTAGGTCCCGACATATAAAACAGAGTATAGTCCCCTTCTGAGACAGGGATAAGCGATGTATAATGGAAATTTGAATAAGAGACAGGAGTCCCTCCATCATCCAAATAATACCCCTCCGTATAGTTAGCATCACCAATCAAGTCCGGAGCGCCAATAATATAATCAGCGTAGTTACTTCTCGCTTTCCTAATAGCCTCCGCCTGACCTCTTATAGCGTCTCCCAAAGACGGATATACAATGTTATTATAGCCCAGCCTGGCGTCTGTGACTTCTGCAGCTGACGGAGCTGTTCCTCCAGCGATAATGTTATCGATTCTCGCGTTAAGTGTATCGCTGAGATCAGACATATCATTATTAACTTGAGTAAGTAACCCGGCGGCTGACAGCTTTCCGGTATCGACTCCGTTATCAATCGCAAGATATGCCCCGGAGTCGAGATTTCCACTATAGTTGTTTAATTCATGAATCTGCATTTAAGCACCTCCGTTTATTATTGTTCCCGAAACTGTAAGATCTCCGCCTATTGTAGCCGCTCCCGCGACGCTCAGCCCTCCGGATGATATATCTCCTGTGACGGTTATCCCTCCGGTTACGACTAAATTTCCCGAGATTGTAAGTCCCGGAAATGTCCATGTATTCGACGCCATGTTATAGATCTGCGTCCAGCTGTCCCCTATTCCGTCCCGGCTTATTGCAATCCCGTCCTGATCAAGCCGGATCACGTTGACCGCGTCTGCCTTGTGAAGCGCGTCCATTATATAAATCAGCTGAGGGAGCCCGTCCTGATCTGCCGGCGTTGCAATATATCCGCCGAGATCTCCGCGAATTAATTGAACCGCGAGATTGATCGCGGCTCTCATTCCTTCAGCCGATACGTTGCCCGACGTTTCGACGCCGATCTGCTGCTGTGTTATTCCGGTTATAGTTGTCGGCAGCTCGTTCAGAGTAATCTCTTCATATCTATCGAGCAATGTATTATATACGGTTTTAACTACCTTCTCCCTGACCGCGTCAACACCTAACTCCGGATAATAAACTCGTACCGTGTCGCACAAATTGACACGCTGGAGAGGAGCAAATTGCTCATATTCTTCTGTCTGCCATAGCTGAACGAAATTGACCTCGAATCCCTCAGACGGGACCCACGAATCAGAGGAGTCGAGCAGCTGCTGCGCTTTTAGTCTCAATGCTGCCACCGTCGGAGCTGTCGAGAAATAATCATTCATCGAATACGGTATCGCTACAATGTAAGCCGTCCCGTCGTTATAAGAAACATATCCCTCCGGTAGTGTTACGAGTGTGCCGTCTGCCTCATTTAGCCAATACGGAACGATCGCGTTATAGCTCGAACTATTATCGACCTTGTGCTCGATATTGGTGAGGTTTTTACCGTAGCGGATCTCGACGTCTGTATCTACGCCCTTATTCTGATAGAGCTTAACAGCGAACTTATCAAATATATAATCACCTTTGCCGTAAACATCCAGGAGTGAGCCCTCTTCCCCTCCGAGAGTCGTTCTACATATCGACGGTACTGTTTTCGCATAATCTCCGACCGTTGTTTTATCCGTCCAAAATGTAAAATCGTCATCCCTATCAGTTATGAGGTTCGCCTGGATCTTTGCCATTGCGTCCGCGCATGACGTAGCGCTGAATGGCATGACGACCGCATTGCTGAGCCTGTAGCTGATATGATGAGCGTAAAACGTAACGAGCCCATCTATCGGAGCAGATCTCGCATAAATGTCAAACGGCTGCGGGTCTCCGCTATCGTCATGAGTCGCGAAAACGATTCGACGCTCCTGTATTTGATCATATAGCGGACCCGTAATCGGATATGTAAATTCACATTCAAAAATCCCATTTCTTTCCTGAGAAACTTTGAACGACGTACAATCTGCCAAAAAACCGAGTCCTCCGGAGGCGAAAAGTTTTTCGTCCTGATCGTATAAAATCGGTATCATAAGCGCCACCACCTCGGTACTATTTCGAGAGCTGAGATCGTCGGGCTCATCCTTACAGGCTGCTCGCCTGGCGGGATTTTAGGCATAACACTATCAACGAACTCGATATAGCTGAGCATATTCGTCGGATAATTGGATCCATCCATTAATTCGAGACCTATATCAAGCTCCTGAGCTATTTGATCTCCCTCTTCATCCGTCCACGGGTATAATGTTCCAGCCGGGAGGTAAGCCTCCATAATTTCGGAGTCGATTGTAATAGTCCCCGGATTATTTGAAACTATAAATCTATATTTGCCATTCTCTCCGATTGCGACGGTCCCGTTTCCTGTTACCCGGATCAGAGGAGACGATTCGAAGAGAGTCGGATTTGTAATCGTGCCATTTGAAAAAAATAGCTGTCGTATTTCCCCGGAATTAAGGAACCGCTGCGGCTTACAATCAAATTCGAGCTCGAATTTTCCTGACCGGTTATATTCTTCCGGTTCTACTTCAAGACCGGAACGATAAACAGCCAGGCGAAACTCATCCGGATGATATGTATCTGACAGCTTTTTATAATTGCCTCGAGAGAGGATCGCGCTCCTAAATGCTGCGAGCTTTTCCCTAAATTCGACCTCGTCCTTTGTTCCTATAAAAGCCGGATATTTGCCTGGTATATTTTCAAAAACTCCCTCGTCCATGAAGAGGGATCCGTTTCGCCCTGGGATCGAGATCATTTCGCCCCGACGGGCTGGAGCGCCGAAAACGCCCTCTCCGGAGATAAACACTCCGAAGCTGGACGAATCGACGCCGTCATATGTTAGATGATTTAATAACCCCATGCTTTACCTCTCTGACGTGCCTGTCTGACGAGAACAGCCTCGACTCGTCTCGCAAGCTGTTCGACGTCCATTCCTGGAGACGCGTAAACGTTTATAACCACGCCGTCGCCTTGAGCGACTTGAGCGATCTTGTCGAGCTTGTCCCATAACTTATCGAGCGGAACGACCGCCTCCGGTCCGGCTTCACCGATACCGATTAGAGACGGGCTGTCGAAAATTCCGCCGGTTTTGTACCAGCTAACCGATACCTTAGGAACTGACGGCGGATTAAGCGAGAACTTACCCGATACGCTGAAATGAGGCAGCTTGATGTGAGGCAGACTCAAATGAGCACCGTTTACAATGCTTTTGAGCTTATCAATTCCCGCCTTTACCAAATTGACCGCCGTTTGTATCGGATTAGTGATCGCTGTTTTGACCGCGTTCCAGGTAGCTGACGCTGTCGCCTTAATTGACGCCCATGCAGCCGAAAGCGACGCCTTTAACGCATTGACGGCAGCTATTACGCTCGCCTTGAGTCCGTTCCATGTCGCGACGACGTTGTTCTTTACCTCGATCGCCTTCGCTTTGATCGTGTCCCAATTCTTATATAACAGGACACCGATCGCGATAACGGCAGCGATTGCCAGGACGACCGGTCCCATAGCTGCAACAATTCCGCCGATAGCCGGTCCGAGTGTCGCCATAAGGGACAGAATCGAACTAATCGCGAACGAAATTTTTCCGAGCCCGATCAGGAGCGGAGCTGCTACAGCAACCACGCCCGCAATAGCTGCGATTATAGCCTGAGTCCTCGGAGACAATTCTGTAAACCATCCCGCGAGCCGTCCGACCAAATCGACTACCCTCTCCATCACCGGAGCGAGATAAGCGGCGAGCTGCGTCCCTAATTGCTGGAAAGCTACCATTCCGACCGCCTTGATCGTATCGAGCGAGTCATTGAACGCGTTCGCCTGATCGAGTGTCTCCTGATCAATAAAATCGAGATCATACTTTGCAAGCGTGTCCGCGAGATTTTTATACGTCTCGCCTCCGTCCTCGATTAATGGATTAAGCTGAGCCGCTGATTTTCCCATCAGCTGCATAGCAAGAGCGTCGCGTTCTGTCTCGTTTTCGACCTCTCCGAGAGCCTTAATAACCTCTTGCCATACTTCGTCACCGCTCCGGAGGTTACCGTTTGCGTCTACAACAGAGACGCCGAGTCTCTCAAACGCCTCAGCGTTTGCTCCGGTTCCCTTAGCAGCTGACGACATGGATTTTTCGAGCTTAGTATGAGACTTTGCGATCGTTTCGACGTCAACGTCTACCAAGTCCGCCGCAGCGCTGTACTTTTGCAGCTCTCCGGTCCCTATGTGATAGACCTTCGACATTGTATTGATGTCGTCCGCCCATTTGCCGGATTTTACTGTCAGAGCTCCGATTGCAGCCACTACAGCAGCCGCAGCTATTGACAGCCCTTGCATAGCTCTACCGGCTGAGTCGAGTTTGTTTCCCATCTGCTCGAACTGAACCGACGCAGCCCTGAGATTAACATTCCCGATTGCTCTCAGCTCGCCCTCGAAGGATTTTAGCTTTGACTCTGTTTCTGCGATCTCCCGCTGTAGCTTTCTGTACTCAGCGGAATTCTTATCGACTCCGGCGGCGTCCATGCTTTCCTGTTTCTGTTTCAACAGAGTGAGCTGTCTCTCTGTCTCTTTGATCTTCTGCTTTAGGAGATCCTGTTTCTGCCTCCATACGTCGACGCTCGTCGGATTTAGCTTCAAAGCCTTGTCGACTTGCCTGAGCTCTTTATCTATCGCCCTGGCGTTTTTGGACACTTCTCTTAGAGACTTGTCCAGCTTCGAGGTATCGCCGGCAAATTCGATTGTAATTCCTTTAATATTTCCAGCCATGCCTTTTTACCTATCCAAAAAACGCATTAATCTCGTTCTGCGTCGCCCTGTGACGCTTGCCCCGCTTCTCTTCTCGCTTCGCCTGTTTCTCCGCTTGTTTCTGACGCTGGTTATATGCAATCACAAAGTCGACGACCTGACCGAGCTGCATTTTTCTAATGTCTGATATTGTTAATCCTCGTTCGAGTCCGGCGAGGATGATTGTGTCGAGATCGATACCGGCTGAATTCTCCCTTTTAGAGTCTCCAGCCTCTTCAAGTTTTTTGACGAAATCACTCCCTTAAATATCAGCGAAAACACTTCCGGAGCGATAATATCGACCGGGAAAGTGTCGAACTGAGACGTCCACTCTTTCGGATCCGGAATAGAATCGTCTGCACACTTAGCGAGCGCCCAGGTGATATTGATTAAATCGATGAACTCGATGCTTCCGAGATGGATCATCGCATTGAGCAGCGCGTCGCCGTCTGCGAGCTTAGCGAAATCGACGAGCTCGAAATCTTCCGTTTTGCCGGTTTCGTTAATCAGCCCGGAGACAATATCGAGAGCACTCGCCAGCATTGGCATGAGCGTCGGAATAATGTCGCGTCCGAACTGATCTCTATAAGCAATCGCCCAGCTGATATTGTTATTCAGCCGGACGCTCGTTTTCCCTATCTTGATAGTTTTCTCCATGATCTAACCTCCTCAAATAGAAATAAAAGAGGCGGACCGTTGAGCCCGCCTCCCGTTTGTAAATCTTATTCAGATTCAAGCTCCGGAGCTGTTGGCGCTGTAAACAGAGTATC
>JAZUBI010000099.1:0-2565 GCA_045638385.1 Eubacteriales bacterium | reverse complement strand
AAGGCATACGCGAATTGTAACGAGGCAAACAAGAAGATCGGGAACGAGCTGAACGCGACACGCTGGGAGCTGATTGAAGCCCGGAAGGAAATCGAGAGGCTGACGAGGATCTCAATCGATTATGAGGTTGTACGAGAGGAGGCGGATCTATGAAGATTAGCGAGATATTAAAACCGTGTCCGTTCTGCGGTCAGGAGGTCGAGATTTCGCGCCTCGATATGGCTATGGGCGGGATCACATCAATCGAGGTCCGTTGTTGTTGCGGAGCAGAGGTTCGGTTCGACTCTGACGATTATCTCTATGATTGGACCGGTGCAGCTCATCAGATGGGGTTAACGGCGATTGACAAATGGAACAGGAGGGACGGCAATGCGTCACAAAATGAGACAATGGAAGGTTGATCTCCTGACGGCGTTCGGTGCTGGCATGAGTATCGGCGTCCTGATCGGGATGTTAGGATATGCGCTGATAAGATCGTTCTTTTGGTAGGAGGGCAAAACATGAAAATATTGATCGTTAGCGGTTTAATTCTTACGGCAATCTTTACGCTGCCGGCTATGCTGTTCCTGTTCCTATATGGAGCCGCTCTGATTTACAGAGATCTCCGGGAACGTCCGGACGCTAAGCCGTTAAGTAAAGACGAATGGAAAATAATGTGATGACAGCGAAAGAATATTTACAGCAATACGGCGAGGCGGTCCGTATCGCTGAACGATTAAAAAGTGAATACGATCAGGAGCTCCTCAAGATAGATGCAGTAAGGTCTCCACTCGGAGGAGACGGGACTCCTCACAGTAAAGGAATAAGTCGAGCAACAGAGGACAAGGCGATTCGTCTCGCTGACAAGGCTCTCGAATTGAAGGACGCGGAGCTTGAGGCTATTCAGATCAGACAAGAGGTTTTCGATCTGATTAGAAAGATCCCAGGAGAAAAGGGCGACGTCCTTTATGAGAGATATATTAATCTCAAATCATGGAGCGAAGTCGCGGCAGCGGTCGGATATTCTGAGCGACACGTTTATAACCTTCACAGAGAGGGACTCGCGGACGTTGATCGTATATATCATTAATTATCATTTCATACCATTTCATACCATTTAATGATATTTTGGTAATGTCAGAAGGTTAGGAGATAACCATAAGACGGATCACCTTGCCGGAGCGATCCGGCGTTTTGATCAGGCGGGCGCTTATCCTGGGTTCAACTCCTGGGCTGATCAGTAAAGTATTATCATGTGTATGTTGTTACCATAAAGGACCGGAGCTCTCCGGTCTTTTATATTTGGGGCTATATGATTATCGATCACACACATCCGGCATATATTCGAAAATGGCAGAACGCCGGGCTTAATCAGTTCAACGGCGCTTATTACTATTCTCAGGAGATTGTCGAGAACATCATTCCGAATATTGAGACGTCGCGGAATTGGATAACCGTAAATGTTAAGGGCGTCGGCTGCGATCACGCGATCGTATTTATTCACAATAACAAAAATCCGAGTAATTACGAATGGCTGCACTATTACGGATATAAGGATCTCGTTCTCGTTTGCGGAATACCGGAGACCGTCGAGAAGGTCGCGCATTTAGGTAAGGCGATTTATTTACCGATCAGCGTCGACGTCGATTATGTCAAACAGTTCCGCGTCGAGGAGAAAACAAAGGGGACGGCGTTTGTCGGACGACCAGCAAAGAGAAAAGGTCTCACGCTGCCGGACGATATTGATTATCTCGAAGGGCTGCCGCGTGAGGAGCTGCTTCGTACTATGGCGGAATATAAAACCGTGTACGCTGTCGGACGCTGCGCTATCGAGGCGAAGATCCTCGGCTGCAAACTAAAAGCGTATGATCCGAGGTTTCCGAAGGTCTCACGCTGGAAGATCCTCGACAATAAGGACGCGGTCTCAATGCTACAGGAGGAGCTTGATCGGATAGATGGCTAAAGCGTTCGCTCGAAAATTCTATAGTTCGAAGGCGTGGCAAGAGTGCCGCAACGAATACATGAAGCGGGCTCATTATCTTTGTGAGAATTGTTTGCGTAAAGGGATCTACAAACCGGCGGAGATAGTTCATCACATAATCGAGATAGATCCGATCACGATCGAGCGTCCTGAGATCGCGCTCAACTTTGATAACCTCGAGGCTGTTTGTCGCGAGTGCCATAATGAGTATCACGATAACCGCGGACGCTGGGCGCCGGTGAATGAGAAGAGACGAGAGCAGCGAGATCAATCGAATCGTTATGTTATCGGCGCGAACGGAGAAATTTTTTCAAAATAATTTTTATTTTGATCCCCCCCCGGTCGCTCCGAAATGGCTCGCTACTATAGACAAGTCGGAGGCCAAGCGGTCTTAGGAAGACAAGCAACTATTGCAACTCCTTGGCTCACAGAACGACATGGCTACGATCCGACTTCGAAGGCGTGGCAAGAGTGCCGCAACGAATACATGAAGCGGGCTCATTATCTATGTGAGAATTGTTTACGCAAAGGGATCTAAGTCGGAGGCCAAGCGGTCTTAGGAAGACAAGCAACTATTGCAACTCCTTGGCTCACAGGAAGGGATG
>JAZUBI010000098.1:0-1096 GCA_045638385.1 Eubacteriales bacterium | reverse complement strand
ACTGCTGCCTCCCGTAGGAGTTTGGACCGTGTCTCAGTTCCAATGTGGCCGATCACCCTCTCAGGTCGGCTACCGATCGTCGCCTTGGTGGGCCGTTACCTCACCAACTAGCTAATCGGACGCGAGCTCACCCTACACCGAATTTCTTTTACCCCATCGCCATGTGACGTCGTGGTCTTATGCGGTATTAGCACCTGTTTCCAAGTGTTATCCCCCTGTGTAGGACAGATTGCTCACGCGTTACTCACCCGTCCGCCGCTAGAAACATCCCCGAAGGAATGTTCCCCGCTCGACTTGCATGTGTTAAGCACGCCGCCAGCGTTCGTCCTGAGCCAGGATCAAACTCTGATGTTCAATCCATATCTCTTCCTCAGTACCTACTCGTCAACCAACTCGCCAAAGCCGGTCGCCTTTCCGTACCAGTCAGAGCGTTTAACTCATTAAGAATCTGACTGTCGATACCATCTTCGCATCTTCCGACGCTCCGGTATCTTTTTCTTGTACAAAATGACTTGTTTCTCTGTATCGTTTTCAAGGATCGCCGGGCTTGCTTTTCAGCTCGCCCGCCGCCGCTCGCTCAGCTCGTGTGCTGTTCTCGCGACAACGTTGATGAGTATATCACCACCTCCCTCTTTTGTCAACACCTTTTTTGGAGTTTTTCGTGTGTTTAACACAACTCCGAGAATCCGAGCCATTTATCCATATTTTGGCGAACATTCACCAGCTTTCACCATATAATCCTTCGTGAATCCCATCTATTTCTCTATAAACATCCATTCAATTCTCTCTTGATTTTCTCAGCGCTCAGTGTGTAGTCTCCGCTTGGAAAACCGTTTCAGAATTCGCTCCGTGCAGGGTTTTACCGTTATTTAAACCTACGATTACATTTCCCTCTTTTATATATTATTCACTCATGCTACAATTTTATATCGGAGGCGATAAATATGAAAGCAAATTCTACGTTTAAGATTATTCTTACTTCCCTTTTTGCCGCGCTGATCTGTGTTGCCACGCTCATCGTACAGATTTACATTCCCGCTACCGGCGGATATGCGAACCTCGGAGACGGCGTTATCCTCATCTGCGCTTTTCTTTG
>JAZUBI010000097.1:0-17314 GCA_045638385.1 Eubacteriales bacterium | reverse complement strand
AACCTACGCCCTTTTTATGAGCGAAGAACTGTAAACTAAGTCTGATCATTGTTATTTCCTCCAATTATTATTTTTGCCGTCATTCTTCTTCGATATCAACATCGAGAAATTCATCGTATTCTTCGATAAGATCGTTGAGCTGGTGGAAGTATCCTTCGATAAGACCCGATGCAGCGAAACGCTTCTTTTCGTCCTTCTCGTATTTCGCGAGAGCAGACTTGCATTTTACTGTAATATCGGTGGTTTCTTCATCGATGGTGTAGTCAACGCGGCAGTCATATGCAACCTCAAGAGTATTGAGAATCAGCATTGTCATAGCCGAGATGGCAGCACAGAGGATATCGTCACCCTCTTCGCCGAAGCCTGTATGTCCTGTTTCATGAAAGCCCCAGAACGCTCCGTCTTTTCTGAGAAAAGTAATCTTTGTCACGATGCAATCTCCGTTCAACCGATTTTATGCGGCGTCAGATTAAAACGCGATCTTTTCGATCTGAACCTTGGTATAAGGCTGTCTGTGACCAATCTTCTTCTTGGAGTCCTTCTTGGACTTGTACTTAAGAACATAGATCTTCTTCCCCTTACCGTTCTTTACAACAGTACCCTTAACAACTGCACCGTCAACAACAGGTGTACCTGCCTTAAAGCCTGCCTCTGTGGAAACAGCAACTACCTTGTCAAAAACAACCTCGCTGCCCTCTTCGCAGTCAAGCTTCTCAACGAAGATAATATCCTGCTCCGTTACCTTGTACTGCTTTCCGCCGGTTTCGATTATTGCAAACACGAAAAGCACCTCTCTTTCATCAAGTCTCGCTATGATGGCGGCGTTTTTTAGGCGCACTTAAAAGAGCCATTTTTATGCGGCATATTATTATAACACTCAAAAAATGTTTTGTCAAGTCTTTTTTTCGTATTTCTTTCAATTTTTTAGAAATTTTATCATTTTTTATCGGCACTTGACAAACATACCTATTTGGCGTATAATCAACTGTAGATTTTTATATAGGGTGATCGGTATGACAAGACACAAGAAGATAAAAATGAATATGAAGGCGAGCACGCTTGACCGCCTGACATTTGCGTTCCTCTCGGGAAACGCTCCGACAAGAATGTCAGTGGGTGATATGTGCAATGTCAGCAAGGTAACGTCCGGCAAGGTCGCAAAGGCTCTTGTCGAGAGCAAAATCATGTGTGAGAGGGTCTTCTCGCTAAACAAAGAAAGTCCCTGCTCTCACCTTTTCATAGACGATGAGCTTTTGATAATGATCTTGGATCTCTCCTGTGAAGCCTTTAAAATGACCTTGTTTGATGCCAACGCGGTATCCAAATTCAACGCATCATATAATTATGACAATTCGTTGGGATTAGATGAAAATCTGAATATCTTTCTTTCAAGATGCGGACTCAAGGCCAAGCAATCCGGTCGCACCTTCTCCGCTATAACCGTGATATATTCAGATACATCCAAGCACAACCATTTTGACTCTCAGGCTCATCTTCCCTCTATCGAAGATCAAGAATACATTTCCGATGCTGTTTATTCGCTGTTTCATAAAAGACCTATCTTGCATCTCACGGTCTCGCAAGCAATATGCGAAGCGGTCAGATTCGGAACGGTGGACGGAATTTCAGGCAACGAGGGTATATCCTATATTCATATGGGAAGCAACACCTCATCGTTTCATATACATACAAACGGCTCAATCACCGTATGCTCTCCGCAGGGCATGCTTACAGATGAGGAAAAGCATTTGCTCGGCAACAAGCATTTAATAACGAAGAAAGATACCGACTCAATATTCGCGCATCTTTCAAAATTCATGTCGTTTGCATTTTCACCATTGATCATATTACTCGAATCGGATTATCATCTTCCCGATGACGACACAGCAAAAAATCTCACACGGGAATTTGCTCTTGCCGGAGCCAATCCTCCAATCATTCATTTCAAACAAAATGATAATCTTTTTATTCTGGGCGCGGTTCGCCGCTCGGTTTATACGCTTGCACAGAAATTTTTAATACCGTAAAAAAAATATCGGAGAGCCGACAAAAGCCGACTCTCCGATATTTTTCAGACAAAGAATTATTACTTTGTGAGATCTTCCTTAACCTTAGAAGCCTTACCAACTCTTCCGCGGAGGTAGTAGAGCTTAGCGCGGCGAACCTTACCCTTACGGATAACGTCGACTGCTACTACGTTGGGAGAGTGAACGGGGAATGTCTTTTCAACGCCGCATCCGTAAGCAATTCTTCTTACGGTAAAGGTGGAGGAAATGCCACCCTCGTGCTTTGCGATAACTGTACCCTCGTACATCTGAATTCTTTCTCTTGTACCCTCTACGATCTTGTTGTGAACACGAACGGTGTCACCGATGTTGAACTGGGGTACCTCTGTTTTGAGCTGCTCGTTTGTAAAAGCCTTAATAAGATCCATTTTAAAGCCCTCCTTAATAATCCGGATGTTCATGCGAGCATAGCAGCGGACCACCCTTAAACTTATGTGTTTTCACACGCAACGATGATTATATCATATTTCTTGCTTTATTGCAAGTGAAATCCAAAAATAAATGTGAATTATTTGTAAATTATTCCTCTACTGCTGTCTTTTTGCGTCTCATAGATACAAGCGCATCCTTACAGCCGAGAAAAATATCCCTTCCGTTGATAACAAGGCTTACGAGCAAGATAGCACCTGCCAATGCTATTCCCCAAAGATAAGCTCCCCACACGGTCATAACGCATGCGATCGCGGTTATCAGAACGGTGTTGATAACAAGTCTTATGGGGTACATTTTAAACGGAATAAATTTGTGCATTGTCACCGCTCTCAAGACGAACACCGCAAAATAGCTTATATAGGTCGCAACCGATGCTCCCGTTGCCCCATAAGTGGGTATAAGCGCAATATTGAGCGCAATATTGATAAGAGCTCCCGCCAATGATGTCCAAAAGGACATTCCGGTTCTTTTCACGGTAAAATAAGCGCTTCCGAGGAAGGTATCAAGAGCCGTAAAAACGGTTGCCGCAGAAAGTATCGGAATAAATGTCCACGCCGCAAAATAGCTCTCCGCAAAGAGTATTTTGGCGAATATCTGCGCTCCCACTGCGAGCATAGCGCCGCCGGCGAACATAACCGCAATGTAGTACTTAAAGACACCGGAATAAAATCTTGTACACTGTTCCCTGTCCTCCGATTCCGAAACGGCAGACAGCTTCCATGCATCGTTGAATATGACCACTACGTAGGTCAGAAGCGTAGGTATCTTATAAGCGGCGGCATAAAGACCGTTCATCTCGTCAGAGCACATATAAGCGACCATATATCTGTCCGAAACGCCGGTTATCCACCAGAATACCGTTGAAGGCACAAGCGGCAGACAGAATCTCATCAGCTCCCACATAACGCGGCGGCTTGTCTTCTTTATCTTGAACGCGCGGTGCAGCTTCGCGGTAAACATAAGAAACACCGTTGAAAGCAGATCTGCAAGCACGATGGAAAGAACGTATCCGTTGATGCCCATATTGAATCCGACAAGGAACAAAATATTGAGCAGGACGGTGAGCATTGTATTCAAAACGCCCTGGAATGCAAAAAGCTTCGTTCTGCCTATCGCGCATACGTATTGCGAGCATACCGAATGGATATTGGACGCAAGAACGTAAATGATTATAAGCCAGATATAATTTGAAAAATATTCAAAAAGATTAAGCAAGGGGGAAAGAGCCAGAAAAACAGCTCCTCCGATTATCATCAAAAGAGTACCGTTCGTAAAGAAGGACTCTTTATCGACCTCACGCTCTGCGGCATTTCTGAATATGCCCTCACTAACGCCCAAGCATGCTATCGGAATTATAAGATTACACAGATTCGTTATAAGGTCTGCTGTGCTATACTCCGCGCTCGTGAGATAGGAGGTATAGAACGGGAGCATAAATATCACGATAAGCTTTGAGACAAACTTACCGACCGTAAAAATCAGCGTGTTTGAGGCAAGTTTTTTGATAGCATTTTCCTTCATTTTCTAATCTCCTTTCATTTTTTGTTTGTAATAGGAGGGGCATGCCCCTCCTATTTCATATATCAGTCGCAGTTGTCGCAGTTATGATAAACTTCCATAACGTCGTCATCTTCCTCGAGCTTTTCGATAAGAAGATTCATGAACTTGAGATCATCCTCATTGTCAAGATTAACGGTAGTTGACGGAACCTTTGTCTTCTCCGCATTCTCGATCACGTATCCTGCCTCCTTGAGTGCATCCGCAATAGCGTAAACGTCATCCGGTACGGTGTAGATCTCAAACAATCCGTCCTCGCCGGAGAAGTCCTCTGCTCCTGCCTCAAGCGCGGTCTCCATAAGCTTATCCTCATCGATCTCGCCGTCCTCGTCCATGATAACGATAACGCCCTTCTCTTCAAACATAAAGCTTACGCATCCGGTCTGTCCCATATTTCCGTGATACTTTGAGAAATATGAGCGAACGTTACCTGCGGTTCTGTTTCTGTTATCGGTGGTAGCTTCAACTATTACCGCAACGCCTGCAGGACCGTATCCCTCATAAACTACCTCTTCATAGGACTCGCCTGTGCCGCCGAGAGCCTTTTTGATAGTTCTCTCGATGTTATCGTTAGGCACGTTATTAGCCTTTGCCTTCTGAATAAGATCGCGGAGCTTGGAGTTCGATGTGGGATCTCCGCCGCCCTCTTTAACAGCTATTGTGATTTCCTTACCGATCTTTGTGAACACCTTTGCTCTGGCAGAGTCGGTCTTTTCCTTTTTGTGCTTGATGTTAGCCCATTTGCTATGTCCTGACATGTCTTTATATTCCTTTCAATTATTAACCGTGTTAGTTTATTATATACGCTCGGTCTTCTTCAAGCAGATAAGCGAGAAAGCGGATCCAAGAACGTTCTTGGTTGCCTCTGTGAGCAATATTCTTGTTCCCTTTACATTTTCGTCCTCTGCGTTAAGAATTGAGCATTCGTGATAGAACTTATTGAATGCAACCGCAACGTCGAGAATAAATCTCGTTATAACGGATGGCTCATAGTCCTTGATCGCGGTAAGTACCTTTTCCTCGTACTGGCAGAGCGTTTTGAGAAGAGTTGCCTCCTCGTCAGCGGTAATTACTACCTTTCCGCCTGCATGCTTGGGTGCCTTTTCAAGCACGGAGCATGTACGCGCGTATGTGTACTGAACGTAAGGTCCGGTGTTGCCGTCGAAGCTCAGTGCATCGTCAAGGTTAAAGTTTATATCCTTGATTCTGTTGTTAGTAAGATAATAGAATACTATTGCGCCTACGCCGACAGCCTCCGCAACCTCTTCGTTTCCTGCGAGGTCAGGATTCTTCTCTGCCATGATTCCCTTTACCTTCTCGATAGCCTGAGCAAAGAGATCCTTGAGAAGAACAACGTTACCGGTTCTCGTTGCGAGCTTGGCACCGTTGAGAGACACCGTACCGTAAGGGATGTGAACGAGCTGATCGTACCACTCATATCCCATAAGCTCAACGACCTTGAACCACTGCTTGAAATGAAGTATCTGCTGAGTGCTGGTTACGTATATAGCCTTATCAAAGCCGTAATGCTCTTTTCTGTAAACCGCCGCGGCAATATCACGCGTAGGATAGAGGGTCGAGCCGTCGCGCTTTAAAATAAGGCAAGGAGGCATACCGTACTCCTCAAGATCCACGATAGACGCGCCGTCGTCAATCTTCATAAGACCGCTCGCTCTGAGCTTTTCAACCTGAGCGGGCATCTTATCCGTATAAAAGCTCTCGCCCTTATAGCTGTCGAACTCAATACCGAGCTGCTTATATGTTTTCTCATATTCTGTAAGGCTTATCTCAACAAACCACTTCCAGAGCGCGATGTTTTCCTCGTCTCCGATCTCCATCTTGTGGAATTCTTCTCTCGCTTGATCGGCAAGATCATTGCGCGCGGGAACACCGTTCTCCTCGTCACCCTTGATGGTATTGTTAATACGAACGTAAAGCTCGACGAGCTTATCGATTCCGCCTTCCTCGATCTGCTGCTTATTGCCCCAAAGCTTATAAGCAACTATCAGCTTACCGAACTGAGTACCCCAGTCGCCAAGATAGTTGATTCCAACGCACTTATATCCGGCAAACTCGTGAAGCTTTTTGAGCGCATGACCGATAACGGTGGTTCCGAGATGTCCTATATGGAATGGCTTTGCCACGTTCGGAGAGGAATAGTCGAGAACGACAGTCTTTCCTTCACCGATAGAGGGGGCACCGTAGCCTTCCTTTTTCTCAAGTATATCGGGGAGAACATTCTCGCCAAGATATTCATTTGATATTTTAATGTTAAGGTAGCCGTTTACCGCCTCTGCAGAGCCGATAACACCGCCCGAAAGTCCCTCTGCGATCGTTGAAGCGATCTGTACGGGGGAGCGGCGAAGCGCCTTTGAAAGCTTAAAGCAAGGGAAAGCAAGGTCTCCCATGTTAGCATCCGGAGGATATTCAAGCATGGCGGCAATATCCGCTGAGCAAAGCTCTGCTTCGCTGTTTATGCTCTTTACACCTTCAAGTATCTTTTCGGCTATTTGTAATTTGATCTTAAGCATTTTTCACTGACCTTTCTTTATTTAAACAACCTTATTATTTTATCATACAAACGGCAAATTTTCAATATTATATTTAAAATTCACCTAAAATTTTTTATTTTACGGGATCTGTTGCAATATCGCAAAGCGTAGCCTCGGTATATGCGAGAATTTTCTCCGCATCCACTAAAAGCTGTGCGCCTCTCATACCTGCGCTCACCGTCAATTTTTCGAGTGTCTTAGCTGAGGAATCAAAGAACGTCGCAAACTTCTTTTTCATTCCCACGGGAGAGCAACCGCCGCGTATATATCCGGTAATTCCAAGCAGATCCTTGACGTGCAATGGCTCAATGCTTTTGTTGCCCGAAGCGCGAGCCGCCGCCTTGAAATCTATCTCCTTGTCGCACGGCAAGCAAAATACGCAGTATCCCGTCTTATCGCCCTTAGTCACGATCGTCTTAAAAACGATTTCATACGGAAGACCTATCTCATCTGCAATATGCGTTCCGGAGAGGTCGTTCTCGTCAACCTCATATTCCTTTATTTCATAAGGTATCTTTGCTATGTCAAGCATTCGCATAGCATTTGTTTTCGGTGTTTTCTTCTGTGCCATTTTATTCGTTTATATTTTCGATCATATCCTTAGCGGCTTGTCTTTGGGCATCGGTGATATTTATCCCGCCAAGTATTCTTGCCGCTTCTTCCACGCGCTCTTCAAATGAGAGGAGCCTGATGCTCGTCTGCGCTCTGCCGTCAACCTCTTTTTTAGATATAAGGAAATGGTGATCGGCAAGCGTTGCGATCTGTGCGGAGTGTGTAACGCAAAGCACCTGCGTTCCGTCGGCTATTGAATGGAGCTTAACTCCTATCTTTCTTGAGGTTTTACCCGAAATTCCGGTGTCAATCTCATCATAAACCGAGCAAGCAACTCCGTCCTTTTCATTGAGAACACTCTTTATGGCAAGCATTATTCTTGCCATCTCACCTCCGGAGGCAATGTCACTCATCGGCATCATCGGCTCACCGGGATTAGTAGCTACCAAGAATTCGATCTTGTCCTGTCCGTATGATGTCAGGCTGTCACCTTTCCTTACGTCGATTACAAATTTCACCTTAGGCATATCGAGGTAGGAAAGCAACTCCATAATTCCCTTTGACGCATTCTCCGCGGCAAGCCTTCTCTTTTCGGTAAGCTTGTCTGCAGCTTCACGCGCACTCTTTTCAAGGATCGCTATCTCTTTTCGGTATTTTTCGGAGTTTTCATCCGCCGCTTCTATGGCATCAAGCTCTAAAGCCGCCTTTTCTCTGAATGCAAGTATAGACTCAATGTCCTTGCCGTAGCGCCTTTTAAGAGACGAGATTGCCTCAAGTCTTGATTCTATCTTGTCAAGCCTTGCATCGGCATTCTCACCGTCAGTATCCGAAAGAGCCTTTACCTCATCGGCAATATCCGCAACGTCATAGCTCATCTCCATAAGCTTTTCTGCAAGCGGAGCGGCACCCGGAACAACGTCTGAAATCTTATTTAGCGACTCTGAAGCACGCGACAGCATATAAGCCACGTCACCGCCTCTCTCGCCGCCCGAAAGCACTCTGTCGGCAAAATTTATATGTTTATTTATCTTTTCTATGTTCTTAAGACGTAGCTTTTCGGCTTCAAGAGCCTCTTCCTCGCCAAGCTTCAGCCTTTTTGCATCTATATCCTTTATTTGATATTCAAGCATATCTCGGCGTCTCTGCTTTTCTTCCTCATCGGTGTCAAGCTCGCGCAGCTTACGTCTTGTTTCTTCAAGCTTTTTAAATATTTCACGGTAAGCCTCGCGTTCCGCAAAGCACTCTCCGTAAGAATCTGTAAGCTCAAAATATGAGCTTTTGCTAAATAGCATTTGGCTGTCATTCTGACCGTGTATCGAAATAAGCAATCTGGAAATATCCTTTAACGCGGTTCGCGTAACGCTCCGTCCGTTTATTCTGTTCACCGTTCTTCCGTCAGCGTTTATCCTGCAGCTTATAACGATCTCGCCGTCCTCGGCATCTATCCCCATTTCGGCAAGCTTGGACACTATACTCTCTCCCAAACCGTCAAAAACCGCCTCGGAAAGGGCGAAATCCTCACCAGAGCGAATTACATCTCTTGAGACCTTCGCGCCCGAAAGCATATTTATACTATCGATTATAACCGACTTACCTGCTCCTGTCTCACCCGTAAGCACTGTAAAGCCAAGCTCAAGATCAATATCCGCGCTTTTCACAACAGCGATATTTTCAATATGCAGGCTTCTGAGCATAAACATACCTCCCTTGGGTCAAAGAATTTTAAAGAGAAAGAATTTTTTTAAGCTTTTCAGATACAGAAACCGCGGATTCATTATCCATGGTAACTATCATTATGGTATCGTCACCCGCAACGCATCCGATTATCTCGCTGTCGTGCATACGGTCTACAAATATACCGACGGCCTGAGCCATGCCGGCATTGGTCTTTACAACAATTATATTCTGTGCGCAGGTAATGCTTATGATCGTATCAACCACGGGATTTTTCATAAGGCTGACGTGCGCCGCTCCGGTAGTTGAAACGCGTGAAGAAACGTACTTATAGGCTCCGTCGGGCGTGGCAACCTTAACAAGGTCAAGATCCCTTATATCTCTCGATATCGTAGCCTGAGTCACCTTATAGCCGTCAATACGGAGCATCTCCATCAAATCATCCTGAGTCTCAACCTCGTATTTTGTTATCAGCTCCAGGATTTTTTCCTGTCTTCCCTTTTTCATGTTTTTCTCCGTTTTATTTATTTTCATTCATTTTTTGTCTTAGTCTGTCGTAAAAGCTGTCATCCTTTATACGCACAAACCTCGTTTCAAGCGGCGAGCGTGTAATCCTTATTCTCTCGCCCAAAGCAAGCTCATAATTAACTCTGCCGTCCACAGTTACAAAAAGGGTCTTTTCTCTCTGACAGTTATTTTTTATCTCGATAGATGCGCTGTCGGGGAAAATAAGCGGTCTTGCATAAAGCGAATGCGGACATATTGGAGTTACGCAAAAGCAATTCAGTCTCGGGTCAACGATAGCACCCCCCGCGGCGAGAGAATACGCCGTAGAGCCCGTAGGCGTGGAAACGATCATTCCGTCCGAACGGTATCCACCGATGAACACGCCGCCCTCGTAAAGCTCTGTATCAACTATTCTTGAGATGGTTCCGTTTGAAAGCACCGCATCGTTAAGCGCGTATTCATTTTTTCTGACGCTTCCGTCAACACTCAATATCTCGATATTCAGCATAGAGCGCGTTTCGATCTTATACTCTCCCGAAACGATGCTGTCAAGCTTAGAGATCTCTCCCAGCTCAAGCTCTGCCATATATCCGAGATGTCCAAGATTAAGACCGAGCACATAAGTACCGTGAGGAGCCGCTCTTCTTGCGGATTCAAGTATCGTACCGTCACCGCCGAGAACGATCACAGCATCAACAGAGCTGTAAGCCTCCTCCGGAGCAAGGTAAACAAACTCAAGCTTCGCCTTGTTGCATCTGTAAAGCTTATCCTTGTTATAAGCAAGTGTGCAGACCTCACATCCGAGGTGTATAAGCCTTTCCGCAACGCGCATAGCGGCGTTAGCCTTATCGTATATGTTAAAATTTGTGATTATAAGAACCTTTTTTATGGGTTTGTTCATTGTGTATGCCTTTCTGTTATTTGCACGATATGATCCTTATATACTTCGGATCGACCGTATCAGTCCTGCATTGCTCCTTTTTCACAAAGCATGCGAGATATTCGCGATTTCCGTCTCCTCCATCGATAGGCGAGTTGACAACGCCGATCGCTTCAAAATTGTTCATCGCGGCGGATTGAAGCACCTTATTTATAGCATTTTCGCGATCCTTGGGATTTTTAACAATGCCATTTTTACCGAGCGCGGAGCGACCTGATTCAAACTGGGGCTTGATCAGACTTATAAATATTGCGCCTTCATCAAGAACTCCCGACAGAGCCTTATGTATCAACGTTTGTGATATGAACGAAACGTCCATTACCGCCAAGTCAAACACTCCAAGCTCATCGCGGGAAAGCTCTCTTGCATTATATCCCTCGATGTTTACCACTCTGACATCATCGAGAAGCTTGCGGTGAAGCTGACCGCGTCCCGAGTCTACCGCATAGACGAAGCCCGCGCCGTTTTGAAGCAAGCAATCGGTAAATCCTCCCGTTGATGCGCCAACGTCTATACATTTTTTCTGCGTTACGTCAATATTGAAATGCTTAAGCGCAAATTCAAGCTTGAGTCCTCCGCGTCCAACGTACGCATCGGTTTCGGTGATCTCCACCGTGTGCTCTCCGTCGGCAATATCCTCTGACGCCTTGCTTATCTTTTTACCGTCAATAAGCACCTTTCCCTCGTCAATAAGCCTTGCCGCGCGCGTTCTGCTTTCAATATAGCCGTTTTGTGCTAAAAAGCTATCAGCTCTCATACAAGCGCAATGCCAAACGCGGGGATCAGTGTCATAAGGAATGCAACAGCAACTCCGACGATAGCTCCCGCGAATACCTGCAAGGGGGTATGTCCGACAAGCTCGCCAAATGCTTTCTGCGCCAGCTTGTGGTCACCCTTCGACTCAAAAATTTCCTTCAAAATAATGTTGAGAGCCTTTGCATGCTCACCGACCTGGCGTCTCATTCCGGTTGCATCTCTGATCACGATCATAGCAAGAATAAAGCTGACAGCAAACTCAACTGAGCCCACTCCGCATTTAATAGCGCATGCCGTAACAAGCGAGCAGACCGCCGCAGTGTGAGATGAGGGCATACCGCCCGTGCCGAAAAAGAACTCGGTCCAGGTAAATTTCTTGATCTTAAATGCTCCTGTGATCAGCTTCAATATCTGAGCAGCAACCCATGCGGCACCCGCAGATACCAACGGGTAATTCGTTGTAAAATCAATTAAAAACTTCATTTTGGTTATCCTTTTGCTTTGTTTTATCAGGTAAATATATTATTTTTTTCTCTCGCAAAGATATTTTGCCAAATTGACAAGCCCCTCTGCGCCCTCAATTTTCGAAATCGACTCAACCGCATCCTCTGTCAGCTTCTGCGCATATCCTTGCGCCTCATCCACAGTAAAGAAGGTCATAAATGTCGTCTTATTACTGTCCTTGTCAGAGCCAACATTTTTGCCGAGCTCCTCGTTGGTAGACGTAACGTCAAGGATATCGTCGATTATTTGAAAAACAAGTCCTATCTTCTGAGCGAAGAGAGTGAGCTTTTCGGTTATTTCATGATTCGGAGCATATCCTGCCGCCAAGCAGCCAAGCTGTGCGGAGGCGCATATCATCGCTCCCGTTTTACCCATATGAAGCTCAACAAGCTCGGATTCGGTCAGCTCATGTGTCTCTCCGTAAAGGTCAATAACCTGCCCTTTTATCATACCGTAGCTTCCTGCCGCACCCGAGAGAAGAGCAACGGCGGCAGCCGCGCAGTCTCCCGATACGTGCGGATTCATCGCGCATATCGAGAAAGCATCGGTCAGCAATCCGTCTCCGGCAAGAGTTGCAATAGCTTCTCCGTAAACCTTGTGGTTGGTGGGCTTTCCTCTTCTAAGATCGTCGTTATCCATACACGGAAGATCGTCATGGATAAGCGAATAGGTATGTATCATTTCTATGGCGCATGCAAACGGAAGTGCCGCCTCGATCTTTCCGCCAAGCATTTTACAGCACTCAAGCACAAGTGCCGCTCTTATTCTCTTTCCGCCCGCAAGCAGGCTGTATCTCTCGGCATCGTATAAAACCGAGGCATTTCCCTTGCTGTCCGCGGAATATATCTTTTCAAGCTCGCAGTTGACTGTTTCCGCATGCTCTGAAAGCATTTGAATAGCGAGCTTTTCGCTGTATTCGATCATATTATCTCCTTAAATTATCAGGAATTAAAGGTTCCCTCAGGCACAGGAGCGACCTCGATTTCTCCGTCATTCCCCTGTCTGAGTATCTGTATTTTTCTCTTTGCACACTCAAGCTCACCCGAGCATTGCTCTACAAGTCTTATGCCCTCTTCATAAAGCTTTAAAGACTTTTCAAGGGTAAGCTTTTCGTTTTCCATTTCTTTTACTATCTCCTCAAGTCTCTGCATAGCATCCTCAAGGTTAAAAATCTTTTTATCAGCCATTACCTTTACCCTTTCTGTTTATCTTTTGCGATCTTATCGCTTACCGTTGCGCGAAGCTCACCGTCCGAAAGTCTTACGGTGATCTCCTCGCCTATTTCAGCATCGCCAAGTGAAGAAATTATATTTCCATCCTTATTTTCAACCACACTGTATCCGTGGGCAATGATTGCCAAGGGATTCACGCCCTCGAGCCTTGCGCACAGCATTCTGAAATTATTTTGTGCGTTTTCAAAAATCTCTTTTTGCGAAATCTCCAATCTGTTTTTCAGCTCTTTAAGAGAGTTTTCACGGTCAGCAAGAGCCTTTGCGGGAGAATGGAGCTCCGCGCTCTTTTTCATAAGCTCAATCTTATTTAGGAGCTTTGAGATCCTTAAATCAATTATATTATTGCTCTTGAACGCCAAATGCTTTATGTGAGAAAGTATCTCGGCGGTATCGGGAAAAGCAAGCTCTGCGGCAGCAGACGGAGTCGGCGCGCGCAGATCCGCAACGAAGTCACAAATAGTAAAATCGGTTTCGTGACCTACCGCAGAAATCACCGGTATTTCGGAATTTGCAATAGTTCTTGCAAGTGTCTCATCGTTAAAGCACCAAAGATCCTCCGCAGAGCCTCCTCCGCGACCGATAATTATAACATCTACCTTGTGTCTGTTATTAAAAAACAGTATTCCGCCCATAAGGCTCCTTGGAGCAAGCTCGCCCTGAACGTATGAGGGATAAATAATTATCTCTGTCGAAGGGCTCCTGCGTCCCGATACGTTTATTATGTCATGGAGCGCCGCGCCGGATGCAGAGGTTACCACACCAACGCTTTTGGGAAATTTAGGTATCGTCTTTTTACGCTCAACATCAAAAAGTCCTTCTGCTAAAAGCTTTTTCTTTAGTTGCTCAAAGGCTACCGCCAAAGCTCCCGCGCCGTCAGGCTGCATATCATCTATGATTATCTGATAGTCGCCGCTTACGGTATATGCCGAAATACGCCCGTGTACGATGACCTTCATGCCGCCCTCAAGCTTAAATTGAAGCCTTGATGCGTTTGAACGGAACATCACCGCGCGAATCGATGAGGATTCGTCCTTCAGTGAAAAATAGAGATGTCCAGATGAATAGTTGCTCTTAAAATTCGAGATCTCACCGCGAAGAAAGACGTTTTTCAAGACCTGACTTGATTCAAGCGTCATTTTTATATATTCGTTGATCTGCGAAACGCTGAATACCGACTGCTCCGGCATGTCTTCCTCCTTTCAGATTAGATCCTCAGTTAAAATCAATGTAAATTTTCAAATTTACGTTTTGTCAAAAGTGATATGCCTGCGGCATTATCCGCCGAAAACTCAGGCTCCGAAAAATACACGTTGCCTAAAGCCGCAAGCCTTGCCGCAATGCGCTTATTGCTCATAACACCGCCGGCAAAAACTATCGGCAAATTGCCGTATGCCTCGCGTATATTTTCCGAAAGCGCCATAAGCGTATCCGCTATGTAATCAAAGCAAAATGCGGATGTTATCGCTTTATCTGCGCTTTCCGCAAACTTTTTCGCGGCAAGATTTTCAAGGCCGGATAAATTGCAGTTAAGGCCCTTTACCGACACGCGACTTTTATGATACGGAACATCAACACACAAGCTTTCCATTTCCTTTCCGCACGGGAAAGAAAGTCCCATAAGCACTCCGGTTCTGTCGATAGCCTGCCCTGCATTCATATCGGCTGTACCGCCAATCAGCTCAACGCTAAATGTGTCAGACGTGGGAGACACGAGAAGAATCTCGGTCGTACCGCCCGAAACGTGAAAGGCAATGAATTTTTCGCCCTTTGATATGAGCTCTGTCATACCTGACGAATAAAGCGCCGCCATTATATGACCGCTTTGATGCGAAAAGAAATATCTCTCACATCCGAGAAGGGCACTTGCAGACTCCGCAACGGAAACTCCTGAAAGAAAGCACGGCATATAGGATCCCTCCGCATCTCTGGGAGTCGAGGAGCAACCAACCGCTAAAATATCACGTCCAATCTCTTCTTTGTCAAGAAAAGCGTTGAGTGATTGCATTATTTCGGGTAAATTTTTCGTGTGCGCAAAGAGCGCGTCGCTTTGTCTGAGTCCCCTCTCACCGGCCTTAACCGGAAGAAGCTTTTTCAGATTAAGCACTATATTTCCATCCGTGTCGCAAAGCGCAACAGACGTTGTATAGTTGCTTGTATCTATTCCAAGAAAAAATTTCTTATCGGACATCTTCTTCGGTGGTGATTTGTGCATCCTCTTCGCTCTCAGTCTGTGACTCAAGAGAAAGCGCGATCTCCTCGATAAATCCGTTTATATCCTTGCCGTCTATATCCTTGAAAAGTCCGGAAAGAACGCCATTTACAAATTGCTTTGCCTTATCCTCACCGTATGTCAAGGAAAGCTCAACCGCCTGGCTTATGGAAATATTGGGGTGAATGTCCTCAATAAAGAGCATCTCATAAACTGCTATACGAAGAATTGTGCGCGAAACTCTCGAAAGGCGCTCTGCCTTCCAGCCCTTTGAATATTTCGTAATAACCGCATCTATGATCCTCGCGCGTGATACAACACCAAAGAATGTTGTTCTGACGTAGTGATCATCGGGAATATCCCTATCCTTGCAAGCAAGAGTATAGATCTCTGTGGGGCTGTCTCCGTTTTTGAACTCTGTCTCAAAAAGCAATCCAAAGAGTATGTCTCTCGCTTCTTTTCTCGAAATTTTTGCCATTTTATTTTCCTCCGTAGCCTTGAATCGGGTTATAATTACAGCTCGAAATTCAAGGAAAAACATTTTTAGTCAATCATATTAATTATACATTTTTTTTGCTTATTTGTCAAGGGAAATCAATAAAAATACGCAAAAATGAAATTTTATTCATTTTCCCTTTCTCTAAAGTGTTTCGGGTGTAATCCTTTTACCTTTTATTCCAAAATGAAGCGCATATTGTAAATATTTTACGAAGCTATTGAAATCTTGCACATTTTGTGATAGAATAAGGAGTATAAGGGGAGAAGATCCCCGATATCTCATAAAAAAGGATACCAAAAATGAGCAATAAAAACCTATTCAAATACTTTATTTCCTGCGGAGCTGTCATATACACCGCGATCTCGGCATTATTCTTTATAATCGAGATCAGGATTTCAAACGGTGCCGCAGCAGTCTTTCAGTTAGACCCACAGAGATTCTTGTATCTGCTTCTCTTCTCCTACGTTATCTCTCTTGGAAATACACTTTTCAAATTAGAAAGCCTTTCGTCAACAACACGCAGACTTTTGCACGCCGCATCATACATTTTCGGTCTTCTCGCGTTTTTAACGCTCAGCGGCTTAAAGTTTTACGCCGCGATGATAATATCCGCAGTTTTCGCTCTTTTCTACGTCTTGGTGGTATTCATTTACTCCTTGGCGTTTGGAAATGCGGGTAGACTCAACGTTCCTAACAATAACAGCGGTTCAAAATCGCAAAACAAGCAAGATCAGAAAAACAAAAATCAATCAAACAGCAAAATCAAAGCAAACGATAAAAAGCAATCATCCAAGGATGAGTATAAAAAGCGTTTTTCGTAAGCCCCATGAAAAAATTTTTAATAACATCTATACTGCTCTCCGTAAGCTTGATATTAGTCACAGCAATCTGCATCTCAAGCTTCGTACTGCTGTGTATCAGAGGAGTGAACGCTTCCCTGTTCACTCCTCTAAAAAAAGCGGAATATACAAGCCCGAATCAACTTGCAGAGACCTTTGATTACGGATCGCATTATTTAAGCAACATAGTCTTTATCGCAGACAAATCGCTCTCTCCCATAGCTAACGTTCAAACAGAGCTAAAAAGCAATCAGATCTGGTCGGGAGCAGGCGGATCATTACCCCTTGATTACAACCTCGCTACAAGATCTATTATTGTTCCAAACGCCTCCAAAGGCATGTCGATTGCAGATGCAATCGAACAGTATAAGCCGCAATACATAATAATCGCGGTCGGACTTGAAAACGGCGTCAGCCATTGTACAGAGGAAAAATTTAAGGAATACTACTCACGTCTTATTGAGTCAATAAAAGAAAGCTCACCCGATGCAAAGATCATTCTTCAATCAATTCTTCCGGTTTCCAAGGCGGCTGAAAAAACAGATCCGTCAATCTCAAACGACAGAATTGACCAAGCAAATGGGTACATAATATCGCTTGCCGAGAAATACGATCTCCGCTATCTAAACGTAGCCTCCGCCCTCAAAGACAATAAGGGACGCCTTGATTCAAAATACGACTCCGGCAACGGAATAACCTTGAATGCCGAAGGATATAAGCTTTTATTACAATACGTAACAACCCACGGATATAAATAAAACGGCTGATTAAATTTCAGCCGTTTTATTATTAGCATAAATCAAAAATCCCCGATGCCGAAGCAAGTCGGATCGTAGCCATGTCGTTCTGTGAGCCAAGGAGTTGCAATAGTTGCTTGTCTTCCTAAGACCGCTTGGCCTCCGACTTCGTAACAACCCACGGATATAAATAAAACGGCTGATTAAATTTCAGCCGTTTTATTATTAGCATAAATCAAAAATCCCCGATGCCGAAGC
>JAZUBI010000096.1:0-1754 GCA_045638385.1 Eubacteriales bacterium | reverse complement strand
TCGCCGCGGCGTTCGACTGTATCACGCACCCCATAGTTATCGAATTTACTATGCAGAGAAAGGCAAACGTCCCCGCAACAAGCCTGCCGCCAAGAGCCCTGCCCCTTGATTGGAACAGATCCTTTATGTAATATGGTGCGCCACCAAAAAAAGCACCGCTCTCGCGGTCAGTTCGCCTGTGAAGCATCGCAAGCACGATCTCCGCATATTTTAATACCATAGCGACAAGCGCGCTGATCCACATCCAAAGCACCGAGCCGTAGCCGCCTATCGCGATCGATGAAGCAACACCGGCAATGTTCCCGACACCAAGCGTGCCCGCAAGCGCAAGCGAGACCGCGCGAAATGGCGAGATCCCTCCCCTCTTTTCGGGCTCAAGCATCCGACCGGCGCACCTTATCGGGTGACGAAGATAAAAAAATCTCAGCTTAAACGAAAAAAAGAGCCCCACCGCCAAAAGCATCAGAGCCGCTCCCGTGCTTATTACCCTCTCGTTTATCATCTCAAGCATCTCTATCAAGAAAATCCCACGCTCCCCATTAAAGCTTTTGTTAGAATTTTATGAAAGAATGCAAAATTTTATCACCAAACCCCACAATCCAAGCCCAAAACGATAAAAAAATGAGGGAAAATGCCTTTTTCCTCTTGATTTTTTGCAAGAATTGGTATATAATAGACTTTGTGTGGCATTAAATTCAAATAGTGCTAAAATTTTCTTTTATATACGCAAATTCATTAAGGAGGTTATCAAAATGACACTCAAACCCTTATCTAACAGAGTTGTAATCAAATTCGCAGAGGTAGAGGAAAAGACCCAGTCCGGTATCATCCTCACCGCGTCCGCGCAGGAAAAGCCCCAGGTGGCAGAGATCGTTGCAGTTGGTCCCGGCAAGGTTGAGGACGGCAAGACCGTTGCAATGACCGTTAAGGTTGGCGACAAGGTAATCGCATCCAAGTACGCAGGCACCACCGTTAAGCTTGACAGCGTTGAGTACACAATCCTCTCCGAGGACGACATATTTGCAATCGTTGAATAATTTTTGGAGGTAAATCGACATGGCAAAGGAAATTCTCTACGGCATAGAAGCCAGAAACGCGCTTGTCAGAGGTATCGACAAGCTCGCAGATACAGTTAAGATCACAATGGGCCCCAAGGGCAGAAACGTAGTTCTCGACAAGAAGTTCGGCGCGCCCCTCATCACAAATGACGGCGTTACCATCGCAAAGGAGATCGAGCTTCCCGACGAGGCTGAAAACATGGGCGCACAGCTCGTTCGCGAGGTCGCTACAAAGACCAACGACGCAGCAGGTGACGGTACGACAACCGCAACCCTCCTCGCTCAGGCATTCGTTCGCGAGGGTATGAAGAACGTAACCGCAGGCGCTAACCCCATGGTTATCCGCAAGGGTATGAAGAAGGCAGTTGACGCGGCAGTTGAGGCGCTCAACGCAAACGCAAAGAAGGTAAACGGTAAAGAGGACATCGCGCGTGTAGGAACCATCTCCGCAGGCGACGAGGTTATCGGTGAGCTCATTGCAGACGCAATGGAAAAGGTAACAGCAGACGGCGTTATCACCATCGAGGAGTCCAAGAGCGCAGAGACCTACTCTGAGGTAGTTGAGGGTATGCAGTTCGACCGCGGATACCTCTCTCCCTACATGGTTACAGACACAGACAAGATGGAGGCAGTTATCGATGACGCCCTCATCCTTATCACAGATAAGAAGATCGCTACTATCAACGACATTCTTCC
>JAZUBI010000095.1:0-2638 GCA_045638385.1 Eubacteriales bacterium | reverse complement strand
GATATTCCTTCATTCCAAGAATTGTTCATTATGTTCAAGAATCCTATCTTGGGGGTTGTTGCGGGTGCTGTGCTTACCGCTATTATTCAGTCGAGCTCCGCATCGGTTGGTATTCTTCAGGCACTTGCGGCAACCGGCGCTGTTTCCTACGGTGCGGCAATTCCGATTATTATGGGACAGAACATCGCTACTTGTATTACCGCTATTATTTCCTCCGTTGGAACCACAAAAAATGCAAGACGTGCGGCGCTCGTACACTTATCCTTTAATGTAATCGGAACCGTAGCGTGTCTTGGTGCTTTCGCTGCAGCTAAAGCGATTTTCGCTCCCGCACTTTTAAATGAAGCTGCAAACTATGCGGGTATTGCAACAGCGCACTCTATCTTTAACATCGTGTGTACGTTGATTCTGCTTCCTATGTCGGGTCTTCTTGAAAAGCTCGCCTATAAGCTTATCCCCGACACAGAGCAGATCGAACAGATTCCCGAGCTTGACGACCGTCTTCTTACTACACCCGCAATCGCGCTTGAATGTGCTCGTAACCTCACCTTTGATATGGCAAAGATTGCAACCGATGCACTTAAAAGCAGTATTGAATGTCTTGGCTTTTATGATAAATCCAAGGCAGAAGCAATTCGCGAAGCCGAAGATAAAACCGACCATCTCGAAGACGTTATCGGTAGTTACCTTGTAAAAATTAGTACCAAGCAGCTTAACGAAAACGAAGGCGCGATGGCTTCTATGATTCTAAAGGCTATCGGTGATTTTGAGCGTATATCCGACCACGCTGTTAACATTATTGAATCCGCCGAAGAAATGCGCGAAAAAGGAATCGTGTTCTCCGAAAGCGCAAAAGCAGAAATGGATTCGCTATGCGCGGCTACAACCGAAATCGTAACACTCTCTTACGATGCATTTACACAAGATAACGCAGACCTTGCAAATCTCGTAGAACCGCTTGAACAGGTCATTGACAGAATGAAGGAGCTTCTCCGCACCCGCCACATTGACCGCTTGCGTTTGGGAGATTGCAGCATTGAGGTTGGTTTTGTTTGGAGCGACCTCATTACCAATATGGAAAGAGTTTCTGACCACTGCTCCAATATTGCAGGTTGTGTCAGGGATACGAAAGAGCAGAATATGAGTCTGCATGAATCCCTTAAACTGCTAAGAAGCGACAATGAGTTCTACAGAGAGAAATATACAGAATACACTAAAAAGTATCTTTCCTTTGTATAAAATACCTTATTGTGAGGAACTAATAAACTTATCGCCGCTTCACCATTGAGGCGGCGAATTTCTTTTACTCCGATTTTACATCAATTTGGTTACGGATTTTACAACAGGGCGGTAGAATGTAACCGTAGTCGAGAGAATTGACAGATAAAAAGCCAATAATAAATCAAAAGGAGATTTTGAAAATGAAAAAGATTATCAGTTTACTCACAGTAACAGTGTTGCTCGTATGTGCACTTGCCGGTTGTAGCGGTAACAAGGAAGCGGTGGCAACAGACGGCTCCACATCAATGAACAAAGTTATCGGTGCTTTGGGCGAAGCCTTTGAAGCAGACACCGGCATCACCGTAACCTCCAACGCTACCGGCTCCGGTGCAGGAATTCAGGCAGTACAGGAAGGCAGATGCGATATCGGACTTGCAAGCCGCAACCTCAAAGACGAGGAAAAGGCAAATGGTCTTGAAGGAACTATCCTCGCCTATGACGGCATCGCAATCATCGTAAATCCTAACAACCCCGTAAAAGACCTTGATCTGGAAACCATTGCAAAGATCTACACCGGTGAAATCAAGAATTGGAAAGAAATCGGCGGTAACGATGCAGAAATCGTACTCATCGGTCGTGAAGCAGGTAGCGGTACAAGAGATGGTTTTGAGGACATTACCAAAACCAAGGACAAGTGTGACTACCGTCAAGAATTGACCTCTACAGGTGATGTTATTACCACCGTAGCAAGCAACCCCGGTGCAATCGGTTATGCATCCCTTGCTTCTGTTAAGGATACTGTAAAGGCTCTTACCGTAGGTGGAGTTGCACCGAGCGAAGAAACAATCAAAGATGGCAGCTATGTTGTACAGCGCCCCTTCGTTCTCGTAACCAAGAAGGATGCAAAGCTCTCCGAAAGCGCTCAAAAGTTTTTCGATTACATCACATCAAGTGAAGCGAATGAAATCATCAGCGGCGCAGGTGTAGTTCCTGCTAACTAAGGAATTTAAGCGACGGCGTGTATCTGCCGCCGCTTATTCCCATTGAGGTTGATTATGAAGAAAAACAGATTATTTGAGAATATTATACATGGTATATTTCTCATACTCGGTTTGATTACCGTCGGATGTGTTCTGCTTATCACAGTGTATCTGATTATATCCGGCATACCTGCTATTAAAGAAATCGGACTTATAGACTTTCTTTTCGGCAAAGAGTGGGCATCCACCGCCGCTGAGCCGAAAAACGGAATACTGCCATTTATACTGACAAGCGTGTACGGAACTGCAGGCGCAATTCTAATAGGTGTGCCGATAGGCTTCTTTACCGCCGTTTACCTTTCAAAGGTAGCAAATAAAAAAGTCAGAGCCGTTATTGAAGCCGCCGTTAACCTTCTTGCAGGTATCCCTTCGGTTGT
>JAZUBI010000094.1:0-2569 GCA_045638385.1 Eubacteriales bacterium | reverse complement strand
CTGCGACACCCACTGCATCCGCATCTGCGGCCGCTTGGGGCTTTCCCAGGGCAAGGAGCCGGAGAAGGTGGAGCGCCAGCTACGGGCCATCCTGCCGCCGGAAGAGAGCAGCGATTTCTGCCACCGGATCGTGCTGTTCGGCCGGGAGGTCTGCACCGCCAGAAATCCCAAATGCGACGCCTGCCCTCTTGCCATGCACTGCAAAGAATGGAATATATAAAAAAACACCCAAGGCCAAACACGTGATATTCTTAACGGATAATTAGGCAAATTCGGTAGGATGACAAATACAATGACCCAGTTGAGCGTAATGCTTAACTGGGTCTTGTATTTTGCTCGATGATAGAATTACACAATTTTTCTCTATCACACAGGCTTTCCAACAAAAAGCAGATGGTTGCTCATACCCAGGAATTCAGGCTTCTCACAGATGTAGAAATGATACCGTAGGTACTGAAGTCCGATCGTAGCCATGTCGTTCTGTGAGCCAAGGGGTTGCAATAGTTGCTTGTCTTCCTAAGACCGCTTGGCCTCCGACTTAAATTTGAAGCAAAAACCGTCCCTTTTGGAGGGACGGTTTTGTTGCTTAATTGATAATTGTAATATTGATGTTTCCCGATGATGTATTGATGGTGCAGAGTCCGCCGCTTGTCGATTGGGGAACGTTTACGCTACCGCTGTTTGCTTTTGCATAAAATATCTTGCTTGTGCAGAGGCTTCCTTTAACGTTTCCTGTGGTTGTGTTGACATTGATTGAGCCTGCATCACAAGCATTGAAGGTAACGTCACCCGTGCTTCTCTCAACAGCGAGGCTTTCTGCTACGATGAGATCATTAAGGGTTACGTCTCCGGTACTGGCGCTTGACGCGAGGTTTTTACATCTGACGCCGCTGAGTGTTGTATCACCTGTACTCAATGCGATATTTATGCTGCCCGAGCAGCTTGAGGATGAGATGCTGACGTCACCGGTCGAGGCTTTAAGGTCGATAGATGATGCGGTGACACCGTTAAGTGTTATATCACCCGTGGACACCTTCAGCTTTATGGATTGGCTTGACACGTTGGAAATTGCGACGTCGCCTGTGCTGCCGCTTGCGTCGATCTTATTGAGGTTAGGGAGGTCGGTCACTGTCAAGTCGCCCGTAGAGCGGGTGACGGTGAGAGACGTGCTGAGATTGCGCGGAACGTAAACCGTGATCTTTGTAGAATCAAAGCCAATGCTGATCCAATCGTACCATTTTTTTAATTCCAAGAGCTCGATATAGAGAGTTCCGTCCTTGACGGTTACGTTATATTTGAGCTTGCTTTCGTAGTGTGCCTTTACCGTTGTAGCTTCCGAGTCGGTAGGGAGCACTGTTATGTCTGCGGTTTTTACGTTTACGACAATGCTTTGATAGCTTTCGCTGATTTCCTGCACGTTATCAACGTATTTGTTTGTTGAAAGCTTTCTAAAGTCCCATTTGAGCATAGTCATTACTCCTGCGAAAATAATAATTCCTGCGAGCATGAGGGAGGCGGCGGTTATAAACCAAATTTTTGTTGATTTTTTCATTTTGCTTCCTCCTTTCTTGTCATGCACTTTTTAACGGAGAGGATGAATTTTTTAGGCATCTTTACAACAATTTTTGTAAATGCGCGGCAACCGAAGAAGGTGAATATTGAAAGTCCCGCGAGGAAGATGCCTGCGGCGATTAGTGCGATTCCCGAATAGATATTTCCCGAGGTTATCATGATGATAATGCCGCCGGCGACACCTGCAGGCGCACATGCTGCGAATGATGCAAGCATAGCCCAGAATGATATTGCTACTGCCCAGATGGAGACATATAGTGAAATGATCACCGCAAAGGCGGAAACCAATAATGAAAACCAAATCGGAGAGCCTACTGCGATGAGCGTGATAGCGAGGGCAGAGAGCTTTTTCTTTGGCTTGATCCTTTCCTTTGCTATCTTTGAAATCGGAATTTCAGAGATTATCTGCTCCGCGATCTCATCTACCGATCCGATAGATGCTACCGCTTCTTCTTCGCCAAGCCCATCGTCGATCATGTCGTCGATCATTTCGGCATAGAAGCCTATTCTGTCTTCAAGCTCTTTTTGGGGGAGTCCGACAAGCTTTTGATTTAATTCATTTATAAAATCGAGTTTAGTCATTTGCCTCGTCCTCCTTAGTTACAAATTTGTAGATTGACATTACCTCACGCCACTCCTCTTTAAACTCTTCGATGCGTTTGATGCCCAATTTGGTTATATGATAGTATTTGCGCAGTCTTCCGCCGTATTCCTCGGTGCGGACGGTGAGCATTTCGGCAATTTCAAGTCGCTTTAGTATTGTATATAGTGTGGATTCCGACATCTCTATATACGGCTTCATGTCCTTTATGATCTTATAGCCGTATGAATCCTCGTTTTTTATGGCTGTCAGGACGCAAACGTCAAGAAGCCCTCGTTTCAACTGTATATCCATGTAATACTCCTCCTTACGCTATACATCATATCACGAAGTATTGTGCTTGTCAAGGGGTTTTGAAAAAAATTATAAAAAATTTAAATTGGGGTTTAGCGGGGG
>JAZUBI010000093.1:0-1000 GCA_045638385.1 Eubacteriales bacterium | reverse complement strand
ATCGTTTCGTGTTCTTCGGGCGATACCCGAAACCCTACAGTGATACATCTGAAGCGGTCGTGTTTATCTAAATTCTTAGCTGACATTTTGTGTTGGCTCCTTTCGGAAATTATTGAGCTTGTCTGCCATATCCGTCTGTGTTGACGGAAACAGATGCGCGTAGTTATAAGTGATATTGATGCTTTCGTGTCCTACACGGTCCGCAATCGCCACCGCCGAATAACCCATTTCAATTAAGAGGGAAATGTGGCTATGTCGCAAATCGTGGATACGGATACGCTTAACCCCTGCTTCATCTGCGCCCCTTGTCATTTCACGGTGCAGATAGTTCTTTGTGATGTTAAACACTCGGTCATTCTTTTGTAGACCGTAGAGCTTAGCAAGATATTCCTTGATTTCCTCGATAAGAAAATCGGGCATTTTTATCACTCGGTTGCTTTTCGGCGTTTTCGGCTCGGTAATAACATCCCTACCGTCAATGCGCTGATAGGACTTATTGATTGTGACCGTACCTCGCTCAAAATCGAAGTCGCCGGCAGTTAATGCTAATAGCTCGCCCTCACGGATACCGCACCAATAAAGCATTTCAAATGCATAATAGGATACGGGTTTGTCCATTATCGCAAAGGCAAATTTCTGATATTCTTCTTGTGTCCAAAAGAGCATTTCACGGCTTCTCGCCTTGCCCATATTGCCGACCTTAGCGGCAGGATTCTCTTTCAAACCATAGAACTTAACGGCGTGATTGAAAATGGCGCTGAGCTGATTGTGGAGCGTTTTAAGGTACACGGGAGAGTATTTCTTGCCGTTCTTATCGCATCCTTTAATCATTTCATTCTGCCAAGCAATAATGTCTCTTGGCTGAATTTCGCTGATTTTGCGCTTGCCGAAGTACGGCAGGATTTTCGTGCGGATAATATGCTCCTTGGTCTGCCAAGTGTTTTCTTTAATGCGATTCTTCATATCCACCGTATAGGTTTCAATAAAGCTCGCAAAGGTC
>JAZUBI010000092.1:0-12179 GCA_045638385.1 Eubacteriales bacterium | reverse complement strand
GCTACGATCCGACTTACAGAGGTCAGCTTTGCGGGTAGCTCTGAGAGATCGGTGATGTCCATAAAGGAATCTCCATATATTCTCTCAATGTTTTCCTTATCGTTTCCGATAGCTGCAGCTACGAACAAAACTCCTTTTCTGCGATACTCCTGCTTTATTCCGCGCAGATCCTCTTCTGCAGCGGTGCCGTGGTATCCGTCATCTGCGGGCTGACCGTCTGAAATGAGTATGAGAAGCTTTACCTCCTCCTGTCGCTTTACGAGCTGTTCGGCAACAAAGCGAAGTGCTGCACCGTCACGGTTGCAATCGCGTGCTGCGATATCCATCAGGCGGTACTTATCATTGTTGTCATATCCGTCAAACTCAGCGTAGGAGAAAAGCTTAACCTCACTCGAATACCCCGTGGTATGTCCGTAGATCATAACAGGAATATCCAGCTTATCGCAAAAGTCGTGCAATATGATGGCAGCGGCTCTTGCATAGGTGCATCGGTCATACGAGCCCATAGAACCTGACTCGTCAATCAGCAGAGCAACCGCAAGCTCGGGCGTTTCATTAGGCAAAGCATTCTTATAGAATACCTTGCCGTCGTTTCTGTGCAGCGAGCTGGAATTGAGACGTCTTCCCATAAGAAGTCCCGTTTGCTTTCCTCCGCGTCTGCTGTCCTTCAACTGACGAAGCAGTGAGGATTGAAGCTGACGGGATATAGCAAGCAATGGACCGGCAATGAGATTGTATTGCTCAACCAACTCCTCATCCACCTCGGCAATACGATTGATCTTTACGTTGATTCCCTTGTGGGCATCTCCGTAAGAAATATTTTGAGCTGCTTCGTTCAGCTGCTTCGTGCGATTCTGCTCAAGTTCCTTGCATGCGGCTCTTTCAGCCATTTGATCGAGTAACCGCTCAATGTCCTCAGCCGCCTTATCGTACATCTCACGCTTGTAATCGTCGTCCCGTTCCACCGAACCGTCACCGCTTCCGCTGTCGATCTCATCGGTTTCGTGGTAGTCGATTCTTCCGCCCTCGGATGCGCTCGTTTGCTGCTTTCCTGAGCCGTCGCCCTTCATCATGACGTTGTCGCCGGATTCATTTTCCCCCTCAGACTCGCCATCAGAATTTTCATCGCCGGTCTCGGTGTTTTCACCGGATCCTTCTTCCTCTTCACCGTTTTTTCCTGCCTCCTCTTGCGTTTTTCTGCGCTTAATAAAGGTGTAAGATTTCTCGGAGGTGCCGGAGGCTTCGGGGACCGGAGTTCCCCTACCTTTGCCGACGGTGGAGGATCCGACCTGATTGCCGAGGATCTGAGAAATCACATCCTCCAGTTCAGAACCGGTTGCATCGCTTCTATTCTTGACGTATTCGCAAAACTCCTTGATATAATCCCAACAGCGAACGAGAATCGTATTCGTCGCAATCAGACGTTCCTTGGCGGATTTGTTCAGGAGCGCGTTGTCAATATCATCAAGCAAGGCGAACGCTGTCTGAATTCGTTCATCCGTCAAAGGCTCACTTCCGTACTTGATCTCACCGAACTTGGCATAGGAGAGCATCACCTGCATAATGCTTTCAAAGATATGACGCTCACCCGCGTTTTCTTCATCGATCAGCTCCGATACGGTTGGAATATCCTCAAAAAAACTTTCGCGCATTTCTTCAAGCGCGGTACCGATGCTTCCGGGGAAGTTGTTAAGAATACGGTTTTCAATATAACCGTCTTCAATGATATTGTTAAGATTCTTAGCTACGATCATCAAGGCTTTGAGATTCTTCGGATCCTCATTGACATACTCCCAAAGCTCACGCTCTCGTATCTTATCCGCTGTGTCGGTCAAATTGGGACCGAGGGGATACCATTTCCCTTTTTCAAGCGAATTCATATAGGTCTGCAATACAAGAAAATCCGAATAAAGCAGATGTCCGAGCTCGTGAGCAAAGAATCCGAAAATGATCCAGAAGCGTGCCATTCTTCCCTTCTTTGACGTAACCATTTTGTTGCCCGAGTTGATTGCAATAACGGAGTTATCCGTTACTGCAAGCTCCTCGGATTTGGGTTTCCAGACAAGCTTGACGCGGATACGACGATTGTAGTTGTATCGACGTGTCTGCGCGGTTGCTATATCCTCAAAGTAGCCCGCCATAATACGCGAGGAAAACAGTTGGCTATCCCTGAGAGTCTGTTTTTTCTCGTTTAGGAGACGCTTTACAGCGGTGTGGTCAACTCTGCCTCTTCCCATAATTTCGCCTCCTTAAACAGCCTTTTTCGTCTTCTTCTTATTGAAGAACGGATCAAGCACCGAGTCAATCAGCATATCGCGATCCTCTTTGTCTGTGGTCGCCTTACTTACAATGGTCATCAAGGCTGACTGATAAGGATTGCCCGTGATCTGCGTGGACACGATCCAGTCGATAAGACTTCTCATACCAACGCTGCCGTCGGTGATATTACTTTTACGGCACATCTCAGCCATGTCGTTAACGACGTGAACCATATCCGATACCATAAGCTCGTCTGTCTCTCCGGTGATGCTCATCGCTCTCTGTACCATAACCTCGGGTTCGGGAAGCTCGATGTCCATTACCAGACTCATTCTATCCACGACGCTTTGGTTGACCGCGCGGCACCCTTCATAACTGACGTTTGTTGTAATGACAACAACCGAATCGGGATGACGCTGAATGATCTCTCCGGTAGGAAGCGTAATGGAGCCCTTCTGCTCAAGGAGTGAGTTCAGACCGACAAGTACGCCGGGCTGTGCAATCGTGGAAGGCTCCTGTACCTCAACAAGATACCCATTTTTCAGTGCACGGATGAAATCGCTCTCCTCATAGCGGAACGTCTGTCCCTTTTCGTCTGTCTTTTCGGTGTTCTTTGAAAGCAGTACAACCTTTTCGGTAACTCTTGAAAGAACGATAGCCATACAGTCCTGTGAGGTCGCGTCTTCATTATCGACTCCGGTTAGCTTTTTATAGGTACCGGCGGGATCGTAATCCATATCGTCAAGATCGGGAAGCTGCATCAGCTTTTTAACGTTTTCAAAGGTAATACCGCCCATCGCCTTCAGCTCCTCACGCTCTCTGTCAAGATCAGCGTTACCCGTACTTCCGCCGTCCACGTCAGGGATCAACTGACCGATAAAGTCAAAAATCTCCGAGTTTGCCGAACATGTGTACTTCATATACGGAAGACCGAGTCCCGCCGCGATTGCCTTGGCAGCTGCTGTCTTACCCGTACCTGCAGGACCTCTGAGATAGAAGTTACGCATCTGCGTCGGTTTACCTGTTGTTGCCTGTGCGTGATGACAGATTCCTACAACCTGTTCGGGTATGATATACCAATCCTCAAGCTTCGGGATCAGCGACTTTTCGAGCATTGAGAAAACTCTTCCGCTGTTCAAGGCATACTTTCCTTCGAAATCCGACACGGCAATGACGGGAGTGGCTCTTCCGATCTTCGGTGCAGGACCCGTCTTAGCGAGAATGGTAAACTCACCCGCAATGACCTCTTTGGGCGTAAACTTACACGAGTCGATCTGTGCAGACGAGATTCTTGTAATCTTACCGTCCTTTGTCATAGCGAGCTTGATATGTGCAGCGTTCTTATCATCGGTCAGTCTGCGGTACACGTTGTCGCACATAACTGCCATCAGATTCGTTGCCTCTGTCATATCGGGGTAACCTGCGGCAAAGGCATCGTAGTAAGCATCAAACTTCTCACGAAACTCCTCGTCCTTCATGAAGGTCGGAAACATCGCGAGCATCATAGCGGCTCCGTCACGCTCACTTGTGGTGCAAACGTAGTTGGCCATAACGTCCGTGCTTTTATCAAAAACACTGACGAGAATATTTCCGTTTGCGTTGTCGTAAACACCGAGATGGTACTCATTCGGGCTATTCGACGACTTGTATTCCGCAACGTTTTTGGTGTCGAGAGTTCCGACAGCTCCCTCTCCGTCTCTTGCCATACAGTGACAGACTGCGTGGATTGCCTTGATGGTAGAAGCATTAAGTGTTGAATTGCCGGTTCCGTACTTCGAACCAATTGTCACCGTTTTTTTACTCAAGGTATCAAACGGTGCAGGAAGTTCTCTGTTAAATGCAAACACTGCATTGATTTCTGGTGCGCTCATAATTTAATTCCCTTTCTGCAATTATTGCTTAAATTCAATTTTGATTCCGTGCGGATCTTCCGCAGCGTTTTCGATGTCCTGGCGTCCAAGCTCCTCAATGATTGCCGCATAGCTCTCCTTTGTCGGCAGCTCTTCCTCGGGGATAAGATACTCCTCCTGTCCCTGTGCGATCGCATCGTTGATCTTGACGTTGAGCTCCATGATATGAGCCTCCACCCACTCAAAGGCCACGAGACCGTAGTTGACGGGAATCGGCTCGGATACCTCCTCTGCGTCATCCTCATCTTCTGCTTCGGTTTCAACCTCGGGCGTTTTGGGAAGCTCTGCCGTAACGTAGTCAATGCCTGCCACCTGCAGATTCTGAATCTTGACCTTGGCTTTGCGATAACCGCCGGCACCGTTAAGTAGAATGAATACCTCTTCGCCGCTTTCGATCAGCTTTCTCGCGTTTGGTTTCTCCCAGACCCATTTTGCTGTGGGATACTCAGATGAAACCAACTCAGAAATCCGAGTGAGTATGACGGAATACGCGAGATCACGAACGTCCCTCTCTGTTGGTGCCCTCTTCGGTTCCTCTTTGACCTCCTCAGCCTGCTGTACCGTCGCTTGTTCTTTTACCTTAAGAAAGAGCAATCTGACTGCCCCAAGCAGAATACAGAATACAACAAGGATGAGAAGCGGCCAAAGCCGAAACATAAAGGTGAAGAATGCAAGCACTCCCAAGATAATGAGGGCTTCGTGTGTCATTCGTCTTACGAAATCTTTGTTCATGATAAATCCTTTCTCCCATGTCTCCATGAGCCTTGAAGTGCAGTCGCCATACGGCAAGGCGGAATAACGATAACAACGCAGTTCTGCTTACTCGCCATATTGGAATGACTGATGAATACGGTCGGCTCAAACTCCCGACCTTGAAGACAGATAAACTCGCCGGACTGCCTTTGAGGGATGCAAGAAGGATCAAAATTCACCGAGTCAACGTAAACGTCAACGGTATACTGTCTGTCAACGTCCATTAACCTTGCGATTGATTCGATCTCCATGTCGTTGAGAAATCTTCTTGACTTATCCCGAAGAGCGCCGATAAGCTTCTTTTGTTTTTGCTCATTTACAAGAGCACTGAATTTTTCATTGTTCATATAAACCTCCTGAAAATGCAAAAAAGGCGTACACAAATCTCTAATGAAACTTGTGTACGCCTTATTTTGCGTGTGGATCAGAACTGTGCCTATCAGAAATTCGGGTTCCCGTCAAAGAAGGATGCACCACCAAAATTGGAGTACCCTTCAAAGTTGGGCGAATTCTCCGGGGCATTCGACGCGCCTGATGCAGGTGCTGCAGGTGCTGCCGAACCGTTCTGCTGCTGATTCTGACCATCCTTCTTTGCACCGCCGCCCGAAGCATAGTCAATATCGTCGATGATAATGACCGTCTGGGTTTTGGTGGTGTTCGAAGCCTGATCAAGCCAACTCTCCTCGTCAAGAGTTCCGGAAATGTGGATAAGCGAGCCTTCCTTGAGCTGCATCTTCTGAATTCGCTCAGCGATAGGTCCGAATCCCTTTACGGAAACATTGAACCAACGAGTGTTGTTTTCGGCATTTTTGTCATAGACCTTTTTGCCGATGCGGAAGCGCACGATTTTCCCATCTTCCGAGAAACGAACTGCGCTCTGGTTTGCGTATCCTTTGGATACAATGACGTCTGTTGCGAAGACCTTAAACATAAGTACTTCCTTTCCGCAGGTTTTTCCTGCAATTAAAATTTATTTATTTCAACCCGAATTACTCGGGGAGAAACCATGTGAAAATAAAAAGTGCCAGATAGCACAAACGTGCAACCTGACACTGTGAGTTAACTCTGATAAACTGTATCTGCTCGAGGCAAATAAGAAACTTTACGCTCTTATTATACCAAATTCAAATACCTTGGTCAATAGCTCTTTCGAAAATGGCGGGCAAATGGCAGAAAAAAGGCAAAAACCTCGGAATTTATCCCGTCTTTGCCTTTTTCGATTTTGCCTCGTTTGCCAACACCTCATCCCGGATCCTCTTCATCAGGTACTCACCGTCAAGGTCGGTCAGTGCCCTATACCAATCGGAACGGAAAAACTTTTCAAGTTCCTCCAGCTTATCATCAGGCTTGTCTCCCACTCGATAGGTGCGGATATGCAGGCGATAGGTCTTTCGATAATCCTTACAAGCCTGCATTACGATCGCATTGGCGAGGGCAACATGAGGTTCAAGATCGTCCATTAGCTTCTCGTTTTTACTATCATCTGTCATATCATTCTCCTTTTCCCTTAATTACTTCGAATCCGTAGAACTCGCATACAATCATGCTTCCTTTATGCTCGTAAACAGAAGCGTAGTCCGGAACGTAAACGGTCACGCGGTCACCCACCTTCACAGACTGCGGTCTAAGCTTTGTCGGGAGCTTAATTGCCCCTCTCGCTGTTTCAAGAATAATATGCTTGGTCTTTCGGCGAAGAGCACTTTTACTCACCTCGGTACAAACCCCTTCGAGCTCCACGTACTCTCCCGATAGGCAGCGAAACATCATACCGATTCCGTCCATCAGCATAAACATAGCAAAAGCGCCGGGTGCCAATGCGAAGATGAGGTGCTCAGCGAAAATACAGAGCAAAATAAAACCGGTCAGGAACGCAAGTCCCAGACCGATTCTGCAAACAATATTTTTTTTGAGCACCTTGGGAAGGCGCCTGTATTCTTCTCTCATAACGTTCCCTCCCCAAACAGAATGAGCAACGTAATACACGCTGCAAGCATAACGATGACACCAAAGCCGAGCAAAACGAATTTGAGAACGAGGCTGTTATCCGGCTTACGCCTTTTTAACTCCTCGGCGTCCTCCGGAATCCTGTCCTCGTAGTAGTTTCCGAAATCGGTCTGACGAAGCATCGATTCTTCCACAGACTCATTTCGTTTTTTACCTCTTCTTCTCTTTTTGTCAGGGTCCCTGACAAGCCCGCAGTTCGGGCAATAGTGTGCTGTCTCGGGTAGCGGGTTCTTACATCTTTTGCATTTTACCATAGTTATTCCTCCTTATTTTTTTGATTTTGGTAAAAAGAAAGGCGGGGCTCATTACAAGTCCCACCTTTCGACGATACCATTATATCATATTTTCATTGCTTTGTCATCGGCTTCTTTTTGCCTTTTTTGTGACATTACTGCTTGGTGTCCTTTTTCGAAAAAACAACCGTAAACGTCGTTCCCTCACCAAACTCACTCTCGATGTTCAAGTCTGCATTGTAGATTGCACAAATATGCTTTACAATAGCGAGACCGAGACCCGTGCCGCCGATGCGCTTGGAGTGAGATTTGTCCACGCGGTAGAAGCGCTCGCAAAGCCTTGGCAGATGTTCCTTCTCAATACCGATTCCGGTATCCTTCACTTGCAAGCAAACACCTTCCGTGGTATCAGTGATCGTTACCGTAATCGAACCGCCATCCTTGTTATATTTGATGGCATTGGAAACAAGGTTTTCAATGAGCTCGAAGATCATATTCTGATCGCCGAGTATCTTACCCTCTCCAGTGATGGTTGCGGTAAGATTTCTCTTTTTAATCTCCTCGTCAAACTCATTCAGAACTTCACAAGCAAGATCCTGAAGAGATACCTCGGTATATGCCTTCTCAGGCTGATCTCCACTCTCGATCTTGGAAAGCATCAGCATATCCGAAATGAGAGAACCGAGTCTTACGCTCTCCTTGTGAATCCTTTGGAGCTGCTTCCTTGAGGTTTCATCCATACCCTCTTTATTCATAAGAACCTCGGAGAAGCCCTGCAAGACGGTAATAGGTGTTTTAAGCTCGTGAGAAGCGTTGGCAAAGAAGTCACTCTTTTGCTTTTCAATCAGCTTTTCATTCGTGATATCGGTTACAATAAGGATTGCCTCAATGTTATCCGAAATGGCTTCATCGGTCACGTGCGTGAGAACAAAGTAAAGCTCTTTTCCCTCGTAATTAAAGGTAAAGGAGTAGTCCTCATGCAAATGTCTCGCGATTTTTTCGGTAACGTCAAGATTTTTAATCAGATATACAATGTCGTGTCCGACGTCCTTGCGCCATCCTCTGAACAAGCTCAAAGCACTCTTGTTCGCGAAAACGATCCGCTTTGATTTATCCAACGCAATAATGCTCTGCGACACGTTTGCAAGAACAGCGTTGAGCTTTACTCGCTCGCCGTCTGCGGCTCTCATATGTGAATGTATGTTTGCATTCAGTTCGTTTATCTGGTTCAAAACAGCGAACAACTCGGGCTCACTCATATCGGTCTTGATAGGCTCATACTGACCCTCGTTAAGACTCTTCAAGCTGTCCCCGATCTCGGTTATCTTCTTCGACACACTGTTCGAGAGAAGATTAGAAAGGACAAACGACGAGATCAGTGCAACGAAAAGCACTATAATCATAAGAGGCAGTAAAGAGCCAATATAAGAGCTTACGTCACTGCTCTTCACAGCAAGTCGCAAAATAACCTCGGTGCCGTCGTTTAAAGCGGTCTTGGTTGCGTAATAGGTCATATCGCACTTGAAGGTTTCAGAATATCTCTCTACGGTTTTAGGGTTACCGGCAAGAGCATTTTGAATCTCCTCGCGATCTGCATGGTTGTCAAGCGCTGCTGTCGTATCGCTCTCGTACAGCACGTTACCTTCAATATCGAATACTGTTATACGGAACTGCTTATTGCCCTCATATTTTTCAAAGAGGGTAAAATCCTTCTCCTCATCGAGAAGGGTTGCCGCAAGCTCGGTTTCCTCTTTCAGTCGTTCGCTTACAACGGTCTTGGAGTTCATATTAACCGCAACCAGACCGAAGGCAAACATCAAAAGAACTGCAACGAGCGTGATGGCAAAAAATCTAATTACAATCTTCTTTTTCATTTTGCATCAAATCGGTAGCCGATACCGCGAACCGTTACGATCACGTCCTCCTTGCCACCGCACTCCTTTATCTTTTCACGCACCTGTGCGATATGCATATCAAGGGTTCTCGTTTCGCCCATAAAGCCTTCTCCCCATACCTCGCGGAAAAGCTCCTCACGCTCCACTGTGACACCGGCTTTGCCTATCAAAAGTTTAAGTAGCTTAAATTCCTTGAGGGTAAGTCCTAAATCCTTGCCTTCAAGGAAGATCTTATATACGTTGTTATCGATGACGAATCCGCTCTGCTTGGTAACGTAGAGATTGGCGCGGCGAAGATTGGTCTTGACCCGCGCGATAAGCTCAAGCACCGAGAAAGGCTTTGACATATAATCGTCCGCCCCCTTATTCAGTCCCTTTACGGCACTGATCTCGTCGGACTTTGCGCTGACGATAATGACGGGCATCTTCTCGTCAATCTCACGGATCTTCGAAAGGATCGTGTATCCGTCCATATCGGGCAGCATGATATCGAGGATAACAAGACTCGGACGAGCTTTGTGAAAGCTCTCGAAGAAGTCATTGCCATTCTCAAACATTTTGGTTAAAAAAACACCGTCAAAGGCACCGTCGTATAACTCTCTTATGCCTTCATCATCTTCAACAATGTAAATAAGCGCATCCATTAAAACTTTTGATGTACCCCCGTTTCATTATATTTCGTCCACTCGGCAACGTTTACTGCATGGTCGCCGATTCTCTCCAAGTATTTGGCAACCATCATAAGCTCGATGGCTTGGTCACCGTTATTGCCGTCCTTTTTGATCAGCTCAATGAGATCGTTCTTCACCGTAATGAACATATCGTCCATTTGGTCGTCAAGCGCGATTACCTTGTCTGCAAGTGCCTCATCATTATTGATGAAGGATTCAACGCTTTCTCTGACCATCCTAACGGCAAGCTCGCCCATAGCGGTGATATGCGTCAGCTTTTTGATATAAGCATCTCCCGGCATCGTATAAACGAGATCTCCGATATCTGCGGCTTGGTCGCCAAAGCGCTCAATATCGGTAATCATTTTGAGTGCGGTGGATACCTCTCGGAAATCCTTTGCAACAGGCTGCTGCTTGAGAAGAATACGCATACACTTCTTCTCTATCGCCATTTCGTATTCGTCTACACGCTTGTCGGTAACACCGATGCTTTTACCAAGCTCACGGTCGCGGTTTACAAGGGCTGTAATCGCATCCGATATCATCTGCTCGGTGAGTCTGCACATCTCGACGAGCTGCTTCTTAAGATCGGCAAGCTCTTCTTCAAATATTTTTCTGATAGACATTTTGTTGTTCTCCGATTATTATATCATATATTTGTTAATAAATCAACCGAATCTTCCGGTAATATATCGTTCTGTTCTCTCATCTCTGGGAGAAGTGAAAATATCATCGGTGTTACCGTATTCAACAAGCTCTCCAAGAAGGAAGAATGCTGTCTTATCGGCAATTCGAGTTGCCTGCTGCATATTGTGGGTTACGATAACGATGGTCAGGTCCTTTTTGAGTTCGTCCATCAGCTCCTCAATCTTGCCCGTGGAAATAGGGTCAAGCGCCGAGGTGGGTTCATCCATCAAAAGAACCTTGGGGCTTGCGGCAAGCGAACGCGCAATACAAAGTCTTTGCTGCTGTCCGCCACTCATACCGAGCGCATTTTTACGAAGTCTGTCCTTAACGTCATCCCAAATGCTCGCGCGTCGCAAGGACTGCTCTACGATCTCGTCAAGCTCGCTCTTTTTCTTGATACCGAAGGTTCTCGGAGCGAAAGCAATATTGTCGTAAATGCTCATCGGGAAAGGATTAGGCTTTTGGAAGACCATTCCCACGTTCTTACGCAGAACGTTGATATCTGTTTCCCTGTCGAAGATATCCACACCGCCGATACGGAATTCGCCTTCAATGCGGCATCCTTCTACAAGGTCGTTCATTCTGTTGAAAATTTTGAGGAAAGTAGACTTTCCGCATCCCGAGGGTCCGATCAGTGCAGTAACCTGCTTTTCGGGAATCTCTATATCTATATTTTTCAAAGCGTGAAAATCGCCGTAATAAAGGTTGCACCCCTTAGCGGTGATATCCATACTTCCTAAGAATTCATTCATCTTGTACTCCTTATGTTTATCTAATAGTCAAAGGACTTTGCTTATATATATTTTCATTTAACTGTATCAGGATGATGGGTGTGTCAGTTGTAGAAAAGTCTATCAACCACACACCTGCGGCTACCGTTTGTATTCACGGAGCCTGAGAAAAGATTTCCGGCAAAGGCTTCAAGGAAAGACCCCTTGATGCTGCTTAACAAAGCACTCATTTTGCCAATTAAGGTTTGCATTTTCATCTTTTCATTCTCCTTTCTATATTTACAGTCAAAAGACTGATTCACACGTTATAATCTCTTTCCGCAACGCGGACAATACTTAAACACTCCTTTTCTCAAACTTAACAGCATATGGCATTCAGGGCATCGACCGAGAAAATAACCTATTACAAGCGAACAAATAATTATCGGTGCTCCTATAACAACACATATAGCGAACGGAAGTTGGGTAAAGGTTTTTAACAAGGTAATGATGATTGAACCTACACAAGATCCGAAGAAAGAGATTATTTGAGAAATCATGATTTTATTTTTCATTTGGCATCTCCATACGTAGATTTTTTAATCATATTTCCAATCCAGCCAGCAAGCAAGTTCAGCATCAAAACGAATATGAGCAGAACGACTGCCGTTGCCGCAGCTTCATCGGGATAGCCGTGACTTGCGAAATAGTAAATGTCGAGAGCAAGGCTCGTTCCGGGAGACATCAAAGACTCGGGAACCTTGTTGACGACCATATTGATCGTAAGGAGGAGAACTGCGCTCTCGGAAACAACGCGTCCGATCGCGAGAATAATTGAGGTCACGATACCGCCTGCGGCTGAAGGAAGAACGATTTTGAAGATTGTTCTGACCTTGCTCGTGCCAAGTGCATATGCGCCTTCGCGTAGTCCACCCTGAACGGAAAGCAGGCTCTCTTGCGTAGATCTGACGATAGTGGGCAAAATCATGATCGCAAGCGTAAGACCGCCGGCAAGCATTGAATATCCCCATCCGAAAGCAACGACGAAAATCAGGTA
>JAZUBI010000091.1:0-12909 GCA_045638385.1 Eubacteriales bacterium | reverse complement strand
ATTTGGAGGAAGAAACTCTTCTAAAAAATGCTATTTTGAAAATGTACAGAATAAGCCATATCGGAAGTACAGCAATCCCTACTATATGGGCAAAGCCAATTATCGATATTCTTGTAGAAATCCCAAGGGAAAGCAATCTGTATGACTATAAAGATTTGATTATTAACAATGGTTATATTTGTATGTCACAGGGTGAGAATGGATTATCTTTCAATAAAGGATATACAGAGAATGGTTATGCCGAGCGAGTGTTTCATTTGCATTTAAGATATGTAGGCGATAACAATGAATTGTATTTTAGAGATTACCTCATTGAGCAACCAGATGTAGCAAAAGAATATGAAGAATTAAAGTTAAGGTTATGGAAGAAATATGAGCACAACAGAGATGCCTATACAAATGCGAAAACTGAACTTGTAAAAGAATATACCGAAAAAGCAAGAATACTGTATGGGAATAGATACTGACAAATTCCAATAGGTCGAACAGTTAGGAAAATAAGAATTTGTAGGTGTGAATGATGAAAACTTTATATATGATTGGTGGCACTATGGGAGTTGGAAAAACAACTGTGTGCCAACAGCTCAAACAGGATTTACCGAATAGCGTATTTCTTGACGGAGATTGGTGTTGGGATGCAAATCCGTTCCAAGTAACCGATGAAACAAAAGTGGTGGTGACGAATAATATTTGTTACTTACTCAATAATTTTCTGAAATGTTCTGCATACGAGAATATCATTTTTTGTTGGGTGATGCACGAGCAGAGAATTATCGATTCCATACTTGAGAAACTGGATACACAGAACTGTGAGGTGAAATGCGTCTCGCTTGTAGCGGATGAAAAGACTCTGTGCGAAAGATTGGCAATGGATGTAGAAAGAGGTATCCGTTCTGAAGATATAATTGAGAGAAGCATAGCAAGAATACCGATGTATCAAGCATTGGGGACCATTAAAATTGATACCAATGCAAAAACCGTGGCTATGATTGCCAATGAGATTAAGCAGTTGTAATACTGACAAATTCCAATAGGTCGAACAGTTAGGAAAATAAGGATTTGTAAAGGAGAAAGATATGAACAGCAATCATGAAAAATATATGAAAAGATGCTACGAATTAGCAGTTAATGCAGGAAAGAAAGGATATGACACTTTTGGAGCAATATTAGTCAGTGAAGACAAAATTATAGCAGAGGCAGAAAATACTTCTGATTATGAAAAGGGAATCTTTGGTCATGCAGAGTTTAATCTGGTTCATAAATGTGCAAATAAGTTTTCGGACAAGGTTTTTGAAAATGCCATCTTTTATACAAGTTGTGCACCATGTGTCCGCTGTCTTATGGCTATTGCGTCATTAGGTATAAGAACTATTGTTTATGGCGTGTCCTATAAGAGTTTTCAGCAGCTTCTTCCGTTTGAAGAAGAGATTCCAAACTATGAGGAAATATTGAGTAGAATGAAAGTATCTGTTAAAATGATTGGTCCAATTTTAGAAGATGAAGGAATGCATACTTTTGAATATTGGGGTGGCGAGTATCGTCCGTTAGAAGAGCTGATTAGAGAAATGGATGAAATAAAGAATAAAAACAAGTAGATAAATTCCAATTTATCGATCAGTTTATTAAAATTGAATAGTCAAGGGCGGTAGAAATATACCGCCCTTTTTACATAGCCGAGAGGATTAGCACCTTAAGTCACCCTCGGCAAAATATTTATTCAGTTATTTTGCATATCTGTTCATAAGATAAGCTTCGGTTGAATATCCATATAGTTAATACTTTTACGCGTTAGCAATAAGCGTAGTCAAAGCCTTTTTCTGCCCCTCGGTCGGCTCTTTCAGCTTGCCGTTCTTCAGGAGAGCTGTAATGCAATGTACCAAAAACCATCCATCAGCGTGGAACACAAACTGCAGCTCATACTCCTTTATCTTTCTAAGATGAACAGGAACTGATTTCAGTACAGCCTCGGCATAAGATGCCTTCAATGCCTCAAAGTCACTTTGGTACTTCTCTTTGATACGATCTCCAATGGCAATAAGTTTATCACGGATCTCATCACTTGCCAAAACCACGATCTGCCATGCGGTTTTAAAGTATCCGTCGTAATCTCCGTTGGTTTTTATATAACCACGCTCTGCAAGCCATGCATATTCATCCTTTGAAAGAAGATCGTCAAACTCTCGTTCATAGAGTGAAAGAATACGTTTGGCTTCTTCGGAATACTTGAGGCGATAACCATCACCGCGTTCGGACCACTCGCTGTCGATCTGCCAAAGAATATGCTCACCATTGCCATTCCACATAGGACCGCACCAATTTTTCATATAAACGTAGTCCTCAGGAAGAACCATTTCATCCGTCACTACAGACGCGTGATAGATATTGTGAGCACCATCCGGACGGATCGTGGCAACCTCTTCAAAAGAAATTCTCTTATCCATCAGCTTCTCACCGGACCAAGCCGCTATATATGGGATCAGCGTCCACAGGATGAAATTGCGGTCCGCTTTGGGAGACTCGGTCAGGGATATAGGCTCGTCGGTTTGACCGCACCAGATGTCCGGATCGTCAAGGATATCCGAAGATGTCAGCTCATCATACAGATCATTCGCAAACAGCTCAGCAGCACGCTTATACATATCGTTCTGCATAATAAGCAGCTCTGCTGTCGGCTCGCTGATGATGAAGCCCAAAATGTACTTATCCTTTTGTCCTCGCAGGAAGCCGTATTCCTCAAGGAATTCAACTTCGGTTTCGACGTACACGGGGGAAACGCCAAGGTCATCGGCGATCTCGCCCACCGTCTTTGCCGTATTACGCACACAATAGCAGATATTCTGGGCAAGTGCGGAACGGAAGAACTCGTCGGGAGACTTTTTGCCGACGGAACCGATGATGCCATAGGAGTGAAATTTTATAGGGTTAAATTTGAGTTCGCTTGATTTTCTCATCGCAAAAATACCTCGTTTCAATTCTTTTTTAGCTTCAAACAAGTGCCATTTGACAGTGCCGAGAGGAATATCCAGTTCCCGAGCAATATCTGCCTGCTTACGATTCTCGAAGTAATACGCGATCACAATTCTTCTTTGCAGCTTAGAAAGGTATGCGATCTCAGTTTGGAGCCGACGGATAGCGTCACGATCGTCGTCGGCGTCCGGCTCAGAGCACGGATCTGCAATCAGCTCCGCAACCTCATCAATGGAAACGCCGACCATACTTTTCGCCGTGTCACGATAGTAGTTGTTGAGCGTGTTATGGGCAACGGTCCAGATGAACTTTTCCATATCCGCGACGTCATCCTTGATAAGAAGCGCACGGAACGCTCGTATCGTGATCTCTTGCGACAGATCCTCTGCATCGTGGATGCTTTTACACCTCTTCAGCGCAAATCCGAATATTAGTTTCAGGTATTCAGTTATGGTTTTCTCTACGTCTTGTCTGTTCACTTATTTGTACCTCGTTGAAAGCTTTCACCTATATAGACACGCGAAAATGAAAAGGTTGGAACTTTTTGAAAAATTATTTGAAATCGAAAAGAGAGATGATCGGAAGGATATTCATATACATCCCTTCAAATCGGAACTCACTTTCCGGACCTTCTTTTTCGAGAATAAATTGTGACAAATCGCCCTCAAGACAATCTTTCACTTTTTCAGGAGATACCCCGGACTTATCGCTGATCTGAGCAACGGTTGTATAGGCATCTTCGGAATGGATAGTCAACCGGTAAAGAGCTGTGGCAACCTTCAAGTTCTTTGCATCACTGAACGGCTTGATCATTGCTAAGATTCGACGAACATCAGTATGCATCAGAGTTAAGTTCCTATTGTTTGAAAAGAAGACAGCTCCGTGCCTCATCGTTGTTGTTATCTCGGGAATATTACAGCAAGAATAGCCCCATTCAGCATTGCCGGCATGTTCAATAGCATCTTCTGTATCCCATCCCGGATTCATATTATCTGCGGTCATTCCTTTGGACAGAATGATCGCGTGAAGAGCTGCAGCCATTCTGAAGGTGAAGTCAAAATCTTCGCCCTTCGGCAAGGACTCTATGCGCTTGCGAACAGCAAGGACAATATCTTCTGTCGTAGAAACGGGAGTATACCCAAGAAGCTCATCCACCGAAACGTCAAAGATCCTCGCGATGTCGGGTAAAAGCTGAATATCCGGACAGCACTGTGCCGATTCCCATTTGGAGACTGCTTGGTTAGTTACACCAAGGGCGCCCGCCAGTTCTTCTTGCGTAAGACCTTTCTGTTTTCTTAGGAAGGCGATCTGTTCATTGATCTTAATTGTAGTCATATTCAAGTACCTCGTGATTTTTATTTTCGTAGCTACAATTATATTGTACGGATCTGCAGCTCCAAAAACAATGACTCATCAGTTTGATGAGTTCTCATTTTATCCAACTTGCAGTTGGACTGTTTTTTGTGGAAATACCGCTCGCTAAGCACAAGCGGCATATAATGTTCAGCACGAACGACGCTATTACTTTCTCTCTCATTAATAATAGCATAAATTTCAAAATATATCAATATTTGCGATTTTGAGCACACGTACATTTTGATTGGTCTGCTCACCCCCGTTCGCAACATTATGCAAACTGCGCCTGCTATTCTCGCACATTCCACCACACATCCGCCTCTTCCACGTCTTCCTCCCACGTTTTTGCCAATATCCCCCTACACCTCAGCGTAACTCTACTGTCGGTAGAGTCGTATTTTTTCTCAATCTAATCTTTCCTGCTATTCTCGCACATTCCACCACACATCCGTCTCTTCCACGTCTTACTCCCACGTTTTTACCAACATCCCGCTACACCTCAGCGCAACTCAACTGTCGGTAGAGTCGTATTTTTCTCAATCTAATCTTTCCTGCTATTCTCTCAGCCTCCTTCCCCACTCCACCACCCGCCCTACCGAGCCCTCATCTGTATTGCGCGGTCGGCTCGGCAGGACGGAATTTTTTTTTTGGGGGGAGGTGGCGGATGAGGGCGTTGTGCAAGGGTAGAAAGGGTGTGGCGGTGGTGAATGAGGCATTGTGGCAGTGTAGAGGAGCTTAAGGTGAACGTGGTGGGGCGATGGGCGGTCAAAAATAGGGCGCGCGGCGTGGTAGTGGCGGGGGGGAGGAGTGTCGAGTGTGGAAAATGAGGTGATAGAGTGTGGCGGGGCGTGGGGCGAGGATGTGGAAGGTGGGTGTGATGGACGGTCGGAGTTTGGCGGGATGGAAGCAATGGGCGGGGCGGACGAGGGCGTTGTGGAGAGAAAGAAAGGGTGTGGCGGTGGTGAATGAGGACGTTGCGGGGGTGAGAAGACAGAAAGTGGGTGTGATGGGTGGTCGGGACGTAGTTTGGCGATAAAAAAAGACTGCTTCACAGTGCTAGTCCAAAAAAAAGAAAGACTGCTTCACGGTGCAGGTCAAAAATAGGGCGTGGGGCGAGGATGTGGAAAATGGGTGGTGATGGACGGTCGGGACGTAGTTTGGCGATAAAAAAAGACTGCTTCACAGAGCAGGTCTAAAAAAAGACTGCTTCACAGAGCAGGTCTAAAAAAAGACTGCTTCACAGAGCTAGTCTAAAAAAAAGACTGCTTCACAGAGCAGTCTTTTTTTGAATTATTCCAAGAGCTACAAGATCATTTATTCTTGTTTTTGTTCTTGTTGTTATTTTTGTTATTGTTTTTGTTATTGTTTTTGTTGTTTGTTTCAGGTTCTTCAACGACGGGCTCGTCATCTTTTTCCTGCTCTTCAACAACGGGGATATCCTCAACTACAGGCTTATCCTCAACTACAGGCTTATCCTCAACGTCTGTTACTACTGTATCTGCAGCAAACGTATAGGTTACGAACTTATTCTTTTTGAATTCAAGAGTATGGTCGCCTGCGCCGAAGCAAACTGCGTTATGGCCTTTATATGAAGGGTTGTTAGCCTTGAGGCACTTAACGACTGCTTGCACTGTTGCTTCATCAACTTCCTCTGCGAACCAGAACATTCCGCTTGTGGATTGTTTTACAAACACTGCGGAGATCTTTCCTTCTTCTGTCGGGATCTCGAACGACGTCTCGTTTTCGATATCGATCTTATAGAGGAATTCTACCTTACCGGTCGCCTTATCGATGAGCATAAAGCTGATATTGGATGCTTGACCGGGCTTGAAGGTGATCGTAGGAGGTGTTGTCTTTGTTTCTTCGCCGACTACGTTGGGAACCTTGATCGACTTCATAACTCTCTTGCCGTTCGCGTCGGTGTAATTGATATCGGTATTACCGTTTGCAGGATAGATGGTCTCTGCTTTATATCCGTCTTCCTTGGTATCAACGTCAACCTCGTAAACGAGCTTATAGTTGTCACAACGAAGGAGAGCTCCGTCCTTTACGTACCAAGTAAGCTTATAGATATCGCCGTTGGAGTTTCCGATAACCTCGTTACCGCCTGCCGCATATTCCGCGGAGTCAACGAGCTCGATGATCACGGGGATCTCTTTAGAGGTAGGACGGCCTTCATCGATGAGCCAGCCTTCAGCAGCGCTCCAAATGATCTCACCTGTTGTTACGTCAACGATCTTGAGTGTTGCGCTGTCGAGCAATACCCACTTACTCATATAGTCTGTGATCACAACGTCGTTATACGGTGTTTTAGAAAGCTCGTCGAGTGTTCCCGCAAGAGCATCACAAAGACCTTGTACGCCGTTGGATTTGATAAATGCAGCTTTTTCGCTTGTTATACCTGTATCCATCCATGCGCTGTAGCTGTCATAGTCAACAACGTAAAGATTGCTTACTTCATCCAATTCTGCCAACGCTTCAGCGGCTGCCATTGCACGATCGAAGCGGTCGGGATACCAAGTATCCTTTTTCTTCATCGCCAAGATCGAATAGTAGAAGTATTCTTGGATATGTGTGCCGTTTGCATTATCGTAGTCAACGAATGCACGTTCTACGATGGAGATCGGATATTCAGCGCCTGCTGTCAAGCCTGCTGCCGCATAAACGTCATTCCAGATCTTATCGGCAAGAGCTATGAAATCTTCGTCGCTCATTGCACCGCCCGCGAATGCTTTTTCCAAGATCTCGTCGTTTGTTGTGCAGTCTGCAAATTTATTTTCCTTATATTCGTCAAATGCTGCGGGGAGGTTTTCGGGGATGATCACGGTTACACCATCATTCGAATAACGGAAGAACATTTCAAATGCTGCCTTTGCAACGTTCAAAGCACCATATCCGTATGATGCATTAGAGAATGCTTTCCAATTTGTATCGAACGCTCTGGGTGTTTCGTCGGTATTTACGTTGCCGTCGCTGATGTAGATAACGTCAACTGTACCCAAGGAATCGTCGTGGTTTTTGATATATTCAGCCACGCCGACAAATCCGACCTCACAGTTTGTGGAGGAGCGGCCATAGAGCAACGTTCCGGGGAGTACTCCGAGAGCTGCCACAAGGTCGTCAACTGATTTGACGTGCTCGAGAACGACGTTGTCGCCCATACCGAACGCCATAAGGGTGAGCTGTGTATTGCCGTTTCCGTTGAGAACGGTCTTGCCGATGAGCTCTATTGCTTCCTTCATTGCGGGCCATTCATCATCAAGTGAATATGAGCCGTCGACCATAAGGATGATCTCATCGTGCTTGGGATCCAATCCGCCGCCGGGAACCTCGATAGAGATCTCGAAGCGGTTCGAGCCGATCTGTTCGGATTTCTTTTCGCCCTCAAGGTCAGGGTAATTGGAATAGGTCACCTCGGGAACGGGGAACAATTGACCGTATGTTCTGTCGCCCGTGGGGTAAAGAACAGCGATTTGGTTAGTTTCGGCGATGTGTGTGCCGATCTTTTCGTTTCTCTTCACGAGCTCGAGCTGATAGGTGAGAGTTACGACGGAATCTTCAGCTACTGTTTCGTAGAAATACCAAACGAAGCGTTCTTCTGTCGGCTCATTGCCCTTGAAGTAGTCAACTCTGAAGGAAAGCTTTCCGCCCTCTTCCTTGGAGAAGCCATAGGAAGCGGTTGCGCCTTCAGCTGCTTCAAGCACGCTTGTGAAGTATGCCTCTCCGTCAAGCTTGAGCACGAGCTTTTCGAGAAGTCCTGTGAAATCAAAATCATAATCCTCGCCAAAGCCGATATAGTCTTCAACGAAGGGTGCGGATGCTGTTTCAAGGGTAAGCTTGGAGATGTCGATCTTTTGGAAGAAATCGGTGAGCATCTCATAGTTACCGTTATCATCAAGAAGATTGAACAACAACGTAGATGCTTCCTGACCGGAAAGCTTTGCCATATGATCCATAAAGCTATGGCCGAGCTGTATGCCGGGTGTTGCGTCCTGAGTTGTCATATAAGGCGAATAGTTTTGATAAGCTACGTTCTCACTGCAGAGTGCTTGACACGTATAGCCTGCGTCTACCATTGACTTATATGCATAGTATGCTTCATATTGAGCACGCTCGTAGTTAAGAGCGTTTTGAGGAACAGCACCTGATCCGATAGCCTCAACGCCGGAATCGGTGAGTGCCTTAATGACCCAACCGTAGCGTGATGAAGCAAGTCCCAAGGCTTTCGCATCGGTACTGTTTTCGTTCATATATTCATTGAACCATTGATCGTTTGTAACGTCATAGTTCGGGAAGCTATAGGCATACTTATCGCCGTCAGCCTCTACCCATTTTTCAACGTCTGCCCAGAAAGCAGCAAAGTCGTTGTTATAGGATGCGGGAACTCTGTAAAGAGAGGTGTGCTGACCGCGTTGCGATTGCCACAAATAGTGACCCCAATAGTAATAGGTGCTGCCCTTGAGACCGACCTTATTGATAATGGTCGTGGGAACGCCATTTGCATTATCGAAGTTATAGGTACGGCCTGTAGCGATCACATAGAAAAATTTATTCTCTGCGGGAACAGTCTCGTCTGCATCGAGCATAGCCTTTGCAGCCAAGATATTTCCGTGGAGGTTCGTAGGTCCTGCGGGCATTTCTTTTATCTTTGCAAGACCGTTTGTAATAGTCTCTTTATAGCTTTCAGCAGTGAGGGCTGTCAGCTCCATAGCAACGTCATCGTAATGCTCGACTGCGATCAATCCGAGCTTGACGTTGATACCCTTTTCGATGAGAGGCTCAACGAGAGAGATCACGGAATCATAGGTATTCTGATAGCTTGCCATACCTGATCCGAGTGCGATAACGATATCAACACCGCCATCGGGCTTGTATTCGACTTTGCCGTTTACCTCGAGGGTAACGTCTGCGAATTTGTCCTCATAAAGCGGAATAGTTGTTTTGTTGATGATCTTACCATCGGTGATGGTTACTGCTGCTGTTGCGTAAACGGGTGTTTCACCGCTTGCAACACCGATAAGGTTTTGAGACACCTCACGGCTCGTTGCGATGCCGTCGCCGTCAACGTCAGCAGGCTTGGGAACGTAGAAATATACGCCTCTTTCGAGATTTTGCGTTCCCGAAACTACGACTCTGATATCGTCGTTTTCAACGGCTTCAACAGAGAAGGAATATGCTTTCGCATCGGTAACAGCTACTGTTTCTGCGAGAGTGTCGCCAACGTAAACGTTGATCTCGACAGTATCGTCCTCGTCTGCGCCGTGGTTGAGCTCAACGTTGACATCTACCTTATATTCTTTGTCGCTTCCAAAGAGCTTGGAGTCAACGATATTGAGGCTCGTGATAACGATCTGTCCGTCCTCCGCCTCAACGTCTTTCATCGCAAGATAGAAATCGATGAGCGCATTAATACGGTCACCAACACCATTGGGGTTGCTGAGATACTTTCTGGACGTCATACTGTCAGTGAAATTCGTGATCTCGCCTGCAAATTCGTGCATATATCCGCCCCAAATAAGCTTTTGAGCGGTCGTTGCGGTCTTGTTGTAACGATACGAATCACCACTGTCGGGGTTAGCAATAGTCCATATAGCAGCTTGAGTTGCAGCAATAAGCTCGGAACGGTCAAGCTCGTCTGCCTGTGCAAAGCCTGCTTCCTTAAGTGCTGCTTTTGCTTCCTCAACGGAAACGTAAGGATATGCGTTGGAAATGATTGCACGAAGTTTCTTTACGTCTGCTTCCGAAACATACTCGCTATCCTCAAGGTTTACGCGCTTATAATAGATCTCGCCATCAGTACCGGTAACAGCATCGCAGCAGTACATAACGTCATAGTTACTTATACCGCTTTGGTAGATGCCCTCAGGATCCCAAGCTCCCGTTACTTTGGTCGTGTCCACTATAGGAAAGATGTGAACGGCTCCACCGCCGGTTACCTCTTTCAATAAGGTGTGGTTACTGGTTTCATAATACCAGCGATTGTTAGCAGGGTCCTGTGCGATAGCATATACGTAGGGATCTTCGCCACGTACAAAGCTAAGGCTCACATCATTTCCTTGCCAAATGGTCTCCCCTGCTGCCGCAAGTGCAGGGAACGCGAGGGTCAAAAGCATTACGAGCATCAAAAGCATCGCCGTAATGCTTCTTTGAAGTTTTGCCATGTTTTCATTCTCCTTTCATGGTTTTAAAGGCAAAAATAAAACAATGGCGGTCGGGCTGTCATAACCTTAATTGATCTTAGACCCCTTAACTTTGCGTCCTGTCCTTTCAGACAGTTTGCCTTTTTCACGTTTTTAAGAAAATGGACTGTATTTTTACAGGTTGTCTGTGACCAACCTCATTTTCCTATGACAATTTTACAAGGATTCGGTTACTTAATTGGTTATATTTTGCTTAATTTTTCAACAAATTTCATTTTTTTGATATTTTTTTGACGGGTTTTGTGACCATTTGTTTTATAAACTCGGTCGAGCGATATTTTTGTCAAATTTCGGTAAACCTATTTCAGAGCAAAAAACCGACAGGCGTCTGTGTCCTGTCGGTATGGATCGATAAGTTATGGCTACGCTTGGCGGCGTATTTTTGCGGTAGTCGTTTTCGGGAACGCTTCCTTGCGGATGATTATATTCGAGATATGCTTATAGCTCGGGAGGTCGCGAAGAGCGTCGCGGAAGTCCTTCATTATCTCTTCGACACGTTTCTCGATGCCTTCGCCGAGGAACAGCTCTGCGGTCAAGCCGCAATCCTCGCCGTACTCGTTCTTGAGTCCGCGGACGACGACCTCGGCAACGTATTCGATACGCCCGATGTATCCCTCGATCTCCTCGGGATAGATATTCTTTCCGTTATTGAGAACGATGATATTCTTCTTTCTGCCCGTTATTACGAGCTGGTTATATTTATTGATATATCCGTAGTCGCCCGTATAGAACCAGCCGTCCTTGATCACCTCTGCGGTCTCCTCGGGACGCTTATAGTAGCCGAGCATTACCGTTTCGCCCTTGACGCAGATCTCGCCGATGCCCTCCTCGTTGGGCTGATCGATGCGCCACTCGAGGCACTCGAGTCTCACGCCCGCTGTGTTCCAATCGTTACAGATCTCGTTATTCGCACAAATTACGGGTGAGCATTCGGTTATTCCGTATCCGTTGACGAGCGGGATACCGATGGAATCGAAGAAATCGCCGATGTCGGGGCGAATGGGCGCACCGCCTGTTACGATCTTTTTCATTCTTCCGCCGAAGTTATTCAAAATCTCCTTGAAGAACACGTGGCGAAGGTCGATACCGACCTTACGAAGAGCGTTGGAGAGCTTCACCATAAGGTTGAATTTCTTTTCGATCCCCTTTTGCTGTATCTTCTTTATGATATTGGAGTAGAATATCTCGGCAAAGCGCGGCACAAGATAGATATATGACGGGCGAAACGTCTGCATATCCTTCAAGACGTTTCTGATATTATCGTTTATACATATGGTCGTATGAAGGTGGAGTGAGCAAAGCACACCGACCGAGCCAAAGGTATGGTGAAGCGGCAAAACCGCGATGCAGGTATCGTAGAGCGTGGAGATACGCATTGTATGGTAAACGCAGCTACACACGTTACGCTCCGAAAGCATTACGCCCTTCGCGATGCCCGTCGTACCCGATGTATAGACGAGCGTTGCCATATCGTCGACGTCGCGGCGTGTTGTATCATATGCCTCACGCGAAAGAGTTTCGCCTTCTTTTATCAGGTCGTTGATATTGATATAGTTCTCAAACTCGCCCTTTACCTTGTCGTCAAGTCCGACGAAAAGCTTCACGCTATTGAGCACATCCTCTTTTCCGACGAAAAGCTTCTCGTGTTGCGACGAGAAAAACAGCACCTCGGGTCTGCTCTCGCCGATGATGTTATACACGTCGCTTTCGGGAAGGTCACGGTCGATCGGCACGAAAACGCCCGCTCCCTTCATTGCGGTAATATATGTCACTATCCAATTAAACGAGTTAGGACCGATACACGCAACAAAGGTTCTCCCAAAGCCGCGCGCCGTCAATGCTGCGCCGAGCCGCTCGGTAAGCTCGTTGAACTCCTTGTAGGTGACGTCTATGATCGTATTCTGATCGCCGGGTGTTCTATATCTGAACGCGATGGTGCTTCCGTCCTCGCGCACTGCGATGTCCATCATTTCACGTACTGTGGAAAAGGGGGTAACGTCATATCTCTTGAAATCTGTTTTCATGCTCTGTCCTCCGAAATTATTATCGTATATTCATTACCAATATATTTTTTATTACCAACGAGAACGATTATACTTTATCAACGCTCAAAAGTCCACCTACTGTTGCGTTTTCCGACTTCACTCGCTAACAAAGTGTCGGTAGAGGGCTTTTTAAACAACTCTACTGTCAGTAGAGTCCGAAAACACTTGTAGTTAAAGAGCTTTTTCGTCATTCTACCGCCCCGACGGCCTAAGGGAACTTTTGAAAAAGTTCCCTTAGGAATCCCTCAAAACTTTTTGTATTCTTTTTCCCCAACGGGCACTCTGTTGCTCCTTGGGGATTTCTTTTTTTGCAAAGGAAAGCACCCGTTGGGGAAAAAGTG
>JAZUBI010000090.1:0-4040 GCA_045638385.1 Eubacteriales bacterium | reverse complement strand
CTTGGATGTTATAAGCATTGTGGTTGCTAAACAAACGAATGTTATCGGCATTGTAATATCAGTTGAAAGTGCCCTTGTTAAGCCTAAAATTGCAAATGCCACTGTTAGTGCCGAGAAAAATAGTTTTAGATTTTTCATATATCATCCCTCCAAGTTCCAATTTGTTAATTAGAAAATCCCTTTATTATACTTAATCATCGCATAGAAATTTAAAACAAGTCCTACGATAAGTCCGATAACCAAAATAACACTTCCAATAATTATGAATATGTTATTTGTCAATGTGTTAGCCAAGAAGGTGAAACCACCGAAAATAATTAAAGAAACACCAATAATCAACATACCAAGACCAACTTTTTTACCGAAATGAATTCTATCCTCTTCGGAAACCCGCTTTCTGTGGTATGAATGAAGAGTTGATATATCACCCCTTGCATTAAAAATGCCAATCACTATACAAATTATCCCTAAAAATACTGGACCAAGAGTAGAACCCATAAAAGCACTCCCCACAAATTCTTATTTATCGGTGAGTTTATTATATCATATTTCTATGCACTTTTCAATCAGCTTCAATGATCTTTGCCATTTTTGACACAAATTTTGAAGGGCGCCTTAATCGGCGCCCTCTTTTAGTTTTTCTTTTTCTTCCGCAATCTCCGCTTTCTTTTCGGCGATCATTTCGGCGAGTTTGGTTTCGCATTGGTCTCGGGATTCGGCGTAGACGTTGAACTTCTTCCGTTTACCGTTTGGCAGTCTTGGATAAAAGCTGCCTTCCCAGAGGTGATCGTTGATCTGATACACGCATCCGGTGCCTGACTTGCGTATCTTTCTCGGGACGGGCTCGGGATGCGGCTCTGACGGCTCGTACGTTGCGTTTACGGGCGTGTTCATGCTCTGCTCGTGTGTTTTCTTGACCTCGGGCATCTGTGCGTCCGTGCCGCCGATCTTGCGGTCGATATTCACCGCCGCCTGCATCTGCATTGTATCGGTCATATGGCTATAGATATCAAGCGTGGTCGCGGCAGACACGTGACCGATGGTCGCCGACAAGGTTTTGACATCCATTCCGTTTTCCAGCGCCATGGTTGCGAAGGTGTGCCTGAGATCGTGGAAGCGTACACGCTTACAGCCCGCACGGCGAAGGAGCCTTCCGAGAATATCGCTCGTTCCCGTGGGATATCTTGGCGAGTCGTGATTTTGCGGTGACGGGAACATCCATCCGGAATCCACCGTTTTCTTATACTCCTTCAGCACCGCCACAAGGGATGGCGGTAGCACGATGGTGCGTACCGACGATTTCGTTTTCGGTACGGAGATCTCCAGCTTGCCGTCCACGGCACACACCTGGCGGCAGACGTGAAGCTCGCCCGTGCGGAAGTTGAGGTCGTCCCACATCAGCCCGAGCATCTCGCCTCGGCGCATCCCCGTGCCAAGCTCCAGCAGGAAGAATTCATAGAAGCCGTCCTCCTTGGCTTGCTTTAAGAACCGCCCGAGATCCTCGCGGGACAGCACCTGCATCTCGTGGGCTTTCTTCGCCGGTAGCTTACAGCCGATGGCGGGATTGGTACGGATGAGCCCGTCCTCCACCGCTTTTTCCAACGCCGAGCGACAGCTTGCGTGGCAGGCGCGAACCATTCGGTCGGACAGCTCGGGACCGTACTGCTCCACGCGAATCCTCCGTCCGTTCTTTTTCAGCCGAGCGTAGAACTGCTGCAGATCGTTTTGCGACAGCTTGTTCAGCGGGATCTTGCCGATCTCGGGAATGATGTGATCGTAGATGCGGTTCTCGTAGTTTTGCTGAGTCAGCGGGCGGACGGCGGGCTTGCAGAAGTTTTCATACCAGAAGTCGATATAGTCGCCAAAGAGCATATCGGGCTTGCGCCGCGTGCTCGGCGAACGATACTCCTCCCGAAGCTTTTCCAGCTTCTCGGCACACTCGATCTTGGTCTTGGCGAGCACGTTTTTGGTCTTCGGCAGACCTTTGTCATCATAGCCAATGACAACTCGACCTTCCCACCGTCCGTCCTTGCGTTGCCTTAACAGACCTTTTCCATTCTTCCTACGTTTAGCCATTGTCATCCTCCTTGATGATCAAGTCATCCAAGAACCCGCCCACGATCTTTGATGCGCGCTTTTGCATATCTGTAGTGACATGGGTGTAGGTGTCGAGAGTGAAGCTTGCGTTGGTGTGCCCGAGGATCTTCGACAGCGTTTTGGCATCCACACCGCTTGTCAGCGCATGGGTAGCGAAGGTGTGGCGCAGATCATGAAAGCGTATCAGCGGAAGCTCCGCTTTCTTCAAGAGTACCTTCATTCGATCATAGGCTCTGTTCGGATTCAATGGTTGCTCGGGCTTATAGAGATTCGGGAAAATCCATTCGCTATATGAAGTTTTCTTTCGCTCCCGAAGCATTTCCGCGGTGCTCGGCGGCAGGAGTATCGTTCGCATACCTGTTTCGGTTTTTGTATCGCCCCAGGTTAGTCCTCCTCCCGTTTTTTCAAGCACCGTGCGCGACACTTTCAGGTGTCCTGTTGATTCATTGAAGTCGGACCACCGCAGTCCGCAGATCTCGCCTCGGCGAAGCCCCGTTGTCAGCTCGGTGTAGAAGAAGTCGCGCCACAGCTCGTCCTGCATCACCACGCTGATGAACTTTTCAAGCTGTGCGTCGGTGAGTATCTGCTTGGGCGGATAGTTGGTTTTCGGTATCGTCGTGCCGTTCGTCGGGTTCTTGACGATGAGCCGTTCCTTCACAGCCGTGTCCATCGCCTCGTGAAGCATCATGTGGATCTTGCGCACGTAGCTGTCGGACAGCTTTTGACCGTGAATGGGATGCTCTTCCACTCGTCCGTTCTTTTTGAGCTTGTTGTACATCCTCTGCACGTCGGCGGTGGTGACGAACGCGATCTGCTTGTCGCCGAGGTACGGCTTGATGTGAAGACGCACGGTTGTTTCGTAAGCCTTCCACGTGCTCTCACGGATGGTGAAGAGCATATACTCGTTCAGCCACTTGTCGAGCCATTCACCAAGCGTCATCTTGCTGTCCTCGGTCAGCTCCACGCCGCGATAGTCCTCGATGCGCTGATGAAGCTTATCAAGCACCTCCTTCTGCGTTTTGCCGTAGACGTAACGGTAGATCGGCTTGCCGTCATCCTTGTGACCGACGACAATGCGTGCTTCCCATTGACCGCGCTTTTTCTGACGAACCATTCCGTCGCCCGCAGGCCGTTTCTTTGGCATCACATCAACTCCTTTCTCGTCAGCAACACACTATACCACAACTTTTTCACAAGTCCAGAGAGAATCAGAAGAAAGAAATTAGTTTTCATCATTCGTCCTCCTCATCCTCAGCGAACTTCTGATCCATCAGTGCTGCGTAATCGATCTTGCCCTTGAGCTTGTAGACGTGACCTTCCGCTTTTTTACGATAGCCTTCAACGAATTTCGGGTTGAATCCATACACCTCAGCAATAATTTGAACGATGGTATCGATCTCGACTGCGTAGCGATAGAGTCCTTTTGACACTCTCGTGTTGATCGGACCGAGCTCGTTCTTGATCGCTTTCCTGATCTCGTCCGAGAGGAGATCGCCGTTCTTATCGATGACAAGCTTTGTGATATACGCTTCGATTGCCTTGGAAGCGAAGGCGGAAAAGGAGTTGACCTTGGCTTCTCCGAAGAGAATCTCCGCGCGTTTGACGAGTTCTTCGTCAATATAAATGGTGGTTCTCAGCTTTTCGTTTTGTTCTTTCATTTTGATCTTCCTTTCTGTTTTTTGTTTTCTCACACTGTAAAAAAGGCGTGATATGGGGCAATTTTCGATTTTCTTCACACTTTTTGAGTGTGAATCGCAAAACTGGGCACCAATGCTGGTTTTATCGGTCGCCTCCGTTTTCCTTTCAAAAACGCCCTAAAACGGTGCTTTTTCGGTCGGCTGTTGCCGTCCGATGTGATCGGAAGGCGGCAAAACACGAGTGTGAGCCAGCCTTCCTTTAACCTGCTTGAAAATAATCGGTGATAAGCTGGCTATCTTCAATGC
>JAZUBI010000089.1:0-1446 GCA_045638385.1 Eubacteriales bacterium | reverse complement strand
GGTCTGCGGGATCGCGCTCTCGTCGAGGAGCGGATCGATGCCGCCGCTGTTTTTGAAGATGAGCTCGACTGTCTCCTTGAGCTTGCGTGCATCGCAGAGCTGTGTCGGTGCGTTTCCGATGAAGCCGTCGGTGATGCAGCGGTGATAACGGAATGCCGTGTCGTACTTTGTGAAGCGTGCGGAAATATCCCCGCAGAAGGAGGTGTGATAAAGGGTCATTTCACGCTGAACGACCTCACCGGACAGACGGCGGACGGAGCACTTGAGCGGGGTGTCGGCCATACGGTCGGGAAGACCGAGCAGCTCCGCGACACAGTGCAGATAGGTATTACGGTTCTGCGCAACGCCGACAAGCAGGATGTGGCCGTTCTCGGTACAAAGCTTGCCGTGGCAGCTTTCGGGTGCGGTGGAGGTCTTCAGATGCGGTTCGTTTGCGGCAAATGCCTCTGCCTTTGCGCGGTCACCGAAGACGACCAGAGAGTGGATGGGATTTTCGGTGCGGAGACCGCGTCCGTCTTCAGCAGCAACGGTGGAAAACGCGCCGAGGCAGTTGTCGGAGGAGGCCATGTCAAGGGTGATCTCGCGTCCGAGGTTGTGCCATGTGTGCGCGGGAACGCAGAAGAGTCCTCCGTCGCGCGTGAAATAGTCGACCAGGACGTCAAGCAGACCCTGTGCGCCGTCTTCTACTGCGCCGACCGCGCGCAGAGACGAGTGCATCAGAACGATCGAGTCGGTCGGTGCATGCATTTCCTCAAGCTGTGTGTAAATGTCTTTTTTTGTGTAAAAATTTTTCTGTTCCATGGCGGTCACCTTTTTATATTGATGTAGTTTATGGTACTGCGGTATCTGCCGCTGTTATCACTTCCAGTATATTATAGCATAAAAGCTTCGAGTTGTAAAGGGGATTGTGATGAGCTATGCTCAATGCTGAGTGGTACTATATGTAACCTCGCCCAAACCACGGGTTGGTGAAAAGTGAAAAAAGAAACCCCAAGGACAAGTCCTCGGGGTTTTGTGATGTGTGTCCGATTTAGATGCAAAGCCGTGTGTAGCCATGCTTGTAACGAAGCCTATGTAATACGTAATGAAGTTAAGACTTTATCCAATACACTTTCGCATGGACATAAATCCTATTAAGACTGTCCAAACATAAGCACATGTTTTAGGCATCATCAAGAATCCAATTGCCGGCACCAAATCTGCCCATAATACAACCGGGATATAGAATGCAAAGCTTAAAACAATTGTTAACCACATGAAACGATATTCTTTATCTTGATTTTTCTTAGCGCTTCTAAAGAATAATACGATGATCAATATTCCTAATAAAGCGAACGGTATATTGCGATAAATAGCCCACGTTAAAGGAGCATCAGCCTCTAACCATTGATTTTGTGGGAAGAAGCATAATGCTGTTCTAATGAAAGCTAACATATAAACTGCTAT
>JAZUBI010000088.1:0-13444 GCA_045638385.1 Eubacteriales bacterium | reverse complement strand
GTTGCCGAGTTTTGCCGCGCCTCTTTCCCTTAAGCGGCGATCCTTTGGTTACTTTCCTTCGCTGTTGAAGGAAAGTAACGTAAGAAAGAAAAGAATGTTGATCTTTCTCGGTGAGGGCTCGTGCGGTGGCTCTCGCACTTAATTCCTCGCAAAAGTCTTATGTTATGGAATAAAATCTACAAAGCAACGTGTTACATACCAAATGGCGATCCCCTATTCGTCGGCTGTGCAGTTTCGCTATCCCAAGGGGGAAAGCTTTTAAAAAAACTACTTTATCGCCTGAATATCTTCACGGCTACAATGAGAGAGGGATTCTTAAGGGAGAGAGGATCGCAAGGAACTCGGCATGAACATTGAATTTAAATTATCAAGATCAGTTGCCGAGTTTTGCCGCGCCTCTTTCCCTTAAGCGGCGATCCTTTGGTTACTTTCCTTCGCTGTTGAAGGAAAGTAACGTAAGAAAACAAGGCAATATCGATCTTCCTCGGTGAGGGCTCGTGCAGTGGCTCTCGCTTGGGAGGCGTACGCGGAGGTCTGATGTTGGGAAGGGTGAAGGGATATAGTGGATTTTCAAGGTGATGTTGTGGAGTGGGGTGATTTTTCTTGATAACGGCTCGTGCAGTGGCTCTCGCACTTAATTCCTCGCAAAGGTCTTATGTATAGAATAACGGAGTGGGGCGCAAAGTGGGATATTAATATATGTTAAAGCAATATTGATCTTTCTCGGTGAGGGCTCTCTCGTGGGCGACGTATGCCGATATCTCGGCGTTTAGATGGGGGTTTTGCAAATCAACCGCCAAAAGAATCGAAATTTTAAAAAATTTTTCGCAAAAGTGTAACCTTTTGGAAAATAAACCGACTTATAGTATAGAAGGAGAAATTTCTTCTACATAATATACTGGCTAAAGGAGGATTTCAAATGAAAAAGAGAATTATTGCAATTATTTGTTTTTTACTGATGGCTACTATCTCACTAAATTTTATCGGGTGCGATCTTGGATCGGACAAGAAAGGCGGCAAAAAGAGATCTGACAGAGAAGAGGATCGCCCGGGCGATCCCGTCTTAAACGAAGAAGCTATCAATGCTTTCCATGAATTTTTGGATGCAAATCATTTTGTAGAGGGAATGTCTCAATCAGAATTTATAGATCTGATGTCCCAATACAGATATGAGGGCGCGAGCATTGATGACATTATTGTGGGAGAACACTATGACGGACCCTACGGCGGAGGTTATCAAGCATCCTGCGACGTATTCGGTTATTCAAACGACTACGCCGAATCTGAGGACGGAACATTTGCAAATTACAGAAATTCGCTTAGCGCAAGCGTTCAGCTTGAGGGCTTGAATTTGCCGAGCAATATAAAATTCGGAGACAGCCTTGAGTCTGTCATGCAAAAGCTTGGCACGTCCTTTGACGTTAAAAAGGATTTTAAAGGGGATTACGACGACCCGACAAGCATGACGCTATACAATTTGGGCGGCGTGTCGTTGAAAATCAAAAATTGCTTGCTCGGAGCAGAGGAGTCAGGCAAGCCCTTATACGATTACGAGCTTACCTATCTTGAGGAGTATTCCGTAACGAGAGCTGACGGCAGGCTTGCGGTTGTTACACGCTCTGTAAAGCTTTCATTTAAAGATGAAGATGAGCTTGGAAATGTAAATATTTCGGTTAACGAAAGGATACTTTTAGAGCATAATGTCTCTGATAACAGTGCCGTTGTTACCGATTTTGCAATTCGGCTTTTTGCGGCTTCAAATGAGACGGACAAAAATACGCTCATTTCTCCTCTGTCGGTTTTATGCGCTCTTGCCATGACCGCAAACGGTGCTGAAGGTCAGACGCTTGAGGAGATGGAGTCTGTTCTCGGAATGAGCATTGAGGATTACAACATTTACCTTTACGCGTATATGAATTCATTGCCTCAGGGGGCAAAGTATAAATTGAATCTTGCAAATTCCATCTGGTTTAAGAATGATGAGAGCCTTTCGGTAAACAGCGATTTTTTGCAGACAAACAGCGATTTTTACGGTGCGGATATTCGTAAGGAGTCGTTTGATGAGAGCACTGTGAGAAATATAAACAACTGGGTGAGCAACAGAACCGACGGAATGATAACCCAGCTGCTTGATAAAATTCCTACCGACGCCGTGATGTACCTTATAAACGCTTTGGCGTTTGATGCGGAATGGGCGGTTAAATACGATGAGAATGACGTGTACCTCGGAGAGTTCACAAATGAGGACGGAGCCGTGACCGACGTGGAAATGATGCGCGGAGATGACGGGCTCTATATTGAGGATGAGCTTGCAACCGGATTTATAAAGTATTACAGTGGTCATAAGTACGCTTTTGTTGCTCTCTTGCCAGATGAGCGTATCAGCGTTGAGGACTACATTGCAACGCTTAACGGCGAGCGCCTGCAGTCGATTTTGTCAAATGGCAGAGATGACGTTTTGCTGATAACCTCGATGCCTAAGTTCTCGGTTGAATATGATATTGAAATGTCAGAAATTTTGTGCGGAATGGGAATGCCCACGGCATTCAGCTCCGGATTGGCTGATTTTTCGGGCATCGGAACATCGGATATTGGAAACATTTATATAAACAGAGTTATCCACAAGACCTTTATTGAGGTCGCTGAGCAGGGAACACGCGCGGGGGCTGTAACTGCGGTTGAAATGAATGCGGAGGGCATGTCTCCCGAAGAGGTGAAGAACGTCCACCTTGACAGACCGTTTATATATATGCTTATCGACTGCGAAAATAATATTCCGTTCTTTATCGGAACATTGATGGACATTGAATAATAAAAATCCTCTCGCTCAAGGCGAGAGGATTTTTATTATTTTGTGATACTGTCGGGGATCAGTGAATTTCCGTTTTCGTCGGATATGTCTGTTCCGTAGACATTCTTACAGTTTTGCGCGCTGATGAGGCTTAATGCGGAGGGCGCATTTGGTGTAAATGTATTACCCGAGATCTCAACGTCCATTGCCGTATCGATGTGTATCGTGACGGGAGTATGCACGTCGTCCTCATATTCGTGGTTTATAGGACAAAAGGTATTATTGAGTATTTTGACGTTTTTTGCCGAGTTTACCGTGATGCAATATTTATGGTCGCAATTTTCAAATCTGTTTCCCTTTACAGTGATGTTTTCGTAGGGAAGGTAGCCGTCCGCAAGCTTCTTTGAAAATCCTTGTATCATAAGGGGTGAGATCGGATAATAAAAGTTATGTCCGTACAGCGAGCTTGCGTTGCTTATGATATTGTTTTCGATCAGAATATCGTGTGCTATCGTGCTCTCGCCCCACTGTATCTCGGTTTTAAGGGAGATCGCAGATTCATTGAGGTTTTGGAAGGTGCAATTTTTTATTACTCCGTTAGGAGCTTTTACCATAAATGCGCGCGAGCGTATTCCGTCCACCTTTACGTTGTCGAATACGAATCCCTGCGAGTCTCGGCTTAGGTTGTCGACAACGAGCTTATTATCTATTTTGTAATGGTCGTCCGAGAGGTCGAATCCGTCGAGCGCAGAGAGGTTGATCTCGCTTGTTTTTACCTTGATGGAGAAGAGGTTTTGCTCAAGACCCGTAAGGCTGTTTATCGCGACCCCGGCGTCCTTCTCGTCTTCAAGGACCGGCGTGTTACAGAAGAGCTGTCCCTGTGTATTGTAGATATATGCGATGTCGCCTTTTCTGAATTTGTGGCAGCGGTTTCCTTTTCTTCTGTTGTATTGGACATAGTAGACCTCGCTGAGATTTGGCTTTACTGTAAGCGTTGTCGTTCCGTCCTTATTGTCTTTTACAGATGCGAGTCGTGCGCTTGCGGCGTGGTGGTTTGATCCGTCGTCGCACATATGCTCAAAGAGGCAGGACGTTGCGTGCACGCCCTCGTCACAACCGATGATATGCGTTGCATCGACAGAGCCTATACGCGGAACACTTCCGCGATATCTTCCGAGCTCGTCTATATAGACCTCAAGAGAGGTGTTATATTTCTTTTCAAGTGATTTGTAGTATTCGTATTCATCCTTTGAGATGATGTAGGGCGCGCGGTTGGTGTTATGGACTCTTATCATTGTTGTATGCGACAGGTCGCTGTTTTCAACAAAGGCGAGCCCCGCGGACTGACCGTAGAGGACGATATCCTTGAACACAATGCCGCCGCTTCGCTTAAGGTCAAATGATGCCTCGGTTGGGTTTGAGACTCTGCGCGAGAGAACGTCGCCCTTTCTGATGCTCTTGTGGGGGGATTTTACATAGCCCATCGTATACGTGCCGTCATCGTTTTTCTTTGCGCCGAGCGTTGTCATTACGGCATACGCGGACATGCCCTCAATTACGGTATGTCCATAGTTTGTATCCTCGGTAAAGTCCTTATGACCGGGTGCGACTACGGTTATTGTCTGCTCGTCTGACACGTCAAGGACGTGCATCTGGTGAGCGGATTGCAACGCGTAGCCGACGGTAAGACCGAAGAGGGATATATTCATTGTTTCGGTCATAAAGAAGGCGGTTTGGTATTCCGGACACTCGGCATACACGCCGTAGGCATATATTTTCGTGTTGCTGTGCTTGGCATCGAGATAGATGCGCTCGCAGACATACGCGCCGGGGGCAATGATAATGATACCATCGTTTTGCGCGAGAGTCATTACGTATTGGGCGAGCGAAAGCTTTTCATTGAGTGATGCGTCGTTGACGGTATCAAGCACCTCCATTCCGATGAAAAGATCCTTATCGGTATGGGGCAAAAGCTTTTCGTTTGCGCCGACGGCGAGGCGCTCGTCAAGGTCTGTTACGCTATCTCCGTTTTCGTTTGAGTTTTCAGATGCTGTGAGCATTGAATACGTATTTCCGTCTGCGATAAGGTAGTTATTATTCTCAAGCGTGAGCGCATCGCTGACGCTGTTTTCTATAATATATACGTTTTTGTTTTGGCGAGCGGTGACGCGCGATGCCTTGTTCAAGGTTACAGAGCAGTTATGCGCTCGGGTGACATTGATCTCGCCGTTAGTTTCATTTTGCGCGACAAGGCAATTATACGAGCCGCTTTCAAGCGTTATTGCGGACGCAGGGCAGTTGATCCTATTGCCTCTGGCAACAAAATATTTGCCATGGGAGATGATCGCATCGTCGTTTGAATTTACTGTGCAGTTTATAATAGAAACGTTGTCGCCCTCTACGGTTATTTTACCGTTGACGGTGAAACCGTTAAGTACGGTATTGTTTTCTTTTATAACGATGTTTTCGTTAATGATGTTTGTCATTTTGACTCCTTATGGATTTCGGATTTCAATTGTTGAAGATTGGCTATGTTTGTTTTATTGTAACACGGCAAGAGAAAAATGTCAATTATTAAATAAGTTTATTTGTTTTTTCTTGACACGGAGGGCTTTTGATGGTAAAATGAGGTATAAAGCTTTTTGGAGGCAAAATATGATTTACAACATAAGAGATTTTATTAAAGACGAGAAGAATTGCACGCCTGCGTTCGTAGAGGCTATCGGAGTTCTTAAGAGCGGAGATACGCTCCTGCTTGGCAGTGAAAGATACGATCTGCGTGTTGAGGGCGCGAGGGTTGAGCATTACTATATTTCAAACAACGATTTCGGTGTTAAGCCGATAGCTCTTCCCATTATCAATAAGGAAAATATCACTATCAAGGGTGAGGGAGCAAAGCTTGTTTTCCACGGCGAGATGCTTCCCGTGGTCGTTGACCGCTCGAAGAATATAACCCTTTCGGGATTCTCTATTGACTATGAGGTGCCCATGTACTCGCAGTCCGAGATAATTGAGGCTACTCCCGACAAGACCGTTATCAAGTTCGACGGCAAGCAGTTCTGGTGCCGCGTTGATGAGGATGGCAACTGGTGCTTCTTCTCCGAGAGTGAGGATTGGAAATGGGAAAGACATCGCCGCAGTGACGTTATCACGCTTGAGTTTGACAAGGAGGGAAGACCATCCCCCTACTCATGGCCCTATTTCCCCCACACCGGTGGATACGAGGATCACGGATTCCTTGACTGCATGTATCGCGAGGTTGAGCTTGAGCAGCTCGGTGACAACTTGATCGCGATGCACGGAAATACCGGAATCAAGCACACGGCGGGCAACATCCTCGTTATGACCTGGAATACAAGAGAATTCCCCGGTGTATTCACGACAGATTCCGATGACGTTACATATACCGATATTATTCTTCATCATACAATGTCGATGGGCTTTATCACCCAGAACACATCTAACATCACCTTCAAGCGTCTTAAGGCGGAGCCCAGACGCGATCTTGGCAGACTTTTGTCTGTTAGCTGTGATGCTACCCACTTTGTCAACTGCCGTGGCAAGATCGAGATCGCTGACTGCCACTTTGAGCACATGATGGACGATGCTTGCAACATTCACGGAAATTATCACATCTACGAAAAGCAGGAGACCCCCGACACGCTTCTTTTGAAGTTCGGTCACTATCAGCAGAGAGGCGCGAACACCTACCGTATCGGTGATACCATCAATATCATTGATGCTTACACTATGGATATTCACGGTGAGGCAAAGGTAGTTGGCTTTGACGTTATCTCCCCCGAATACATGGTATTGAGACTTGACAGAGCGGTTGAGGCTCCCGGAGAATGGTGGGTCGTTGAGAACATGTCTACTGCTCCGGATATTTACATCCATGACTGCATTTCGGGCTACAACCGTCCTCGCGGATTCCTGCTCAGCTCTCGCGGCAAGGTGCTTATCGAGAGAAACACATTCCACAACATAAACCACGGAATTCAGCTTTCGGGTGAGCTCCGCGACTGGTATGAGTCGGGCGCGGCTCTCGACGTTACAATACGCGACAACGATTTTACCAACAGCGCGTATGCGGGCGGATCTGCTATCTACTCAAACCCCAAGCTTGAGGCAACGAAGACGAACAAGGATCTTATCTACAACGGCAAGCTTGTAATTGAGAACAACTACTTTGAGCAGGCTGACAGACGAATCCTTTGGGCTGAGCATTCTGCGGAGGTTGTATTTAAGAATAATACCTTTAAGCTCAACACCTCGCTTCCTCGCCATCCCGCGCACAACGAGACCGGTATTCACGTTGAAAATTGCGGAAAAGCCGAGATCGAGCCTGTAAAAGAAATAAACTGATAAGCTTTTATATAAATTTCAAAAGGACAGCCACAGTATAAAGCAGCGGCTGTCCTTTCCTTAATGAATGTTAATCCTTTAAGCAGTGTATGGAGGATTGAAAGCCGGGGTTCAACATACCGATAAATCAAAATTTAACAAAACTATTGCAAAATTCGGAGTTTTATAGTATAATACTTGTGTTTGGGCAAAAATGAAAATAATTATATATTTTGGAGACTAAAGTGGCAGATCTTAAGCATGAAATAAACAGAAGGCGCACGTTTGCGATAATTTCGCACCCTGACGCAGGTAAGACTACGTTGACAGAGAAGTTTCTCCTTTACGGAGGCGCGATTCAGACTGCGGGCTCGGTAAAGGGCAAGCAGACCGACAAGCACGCTGTTTCCGACTGGATGGAGCTTGAAAAACAGAGAGGTATCTCTGTTACATCCTCGGTTATGCAGTTTGAATACGACGGATATTGCATCAATATTCTTGACACCCCCGGACACCAGGACTTCTCGGAGGACACATACCGTACACTTATGGCGGCTGACTCGGCGGTAATGGTTATCGACGCGGCAAAGGGTATCGAGCCGCAGACAAGAAAGCTTTTCCGTGTTTGCGCGGCGAGAAATATTCCGATATTTACCTTTATAAACAAGCTTGACCGAGAGGCGAGAGATCCATTTGACCTTCTTGACGAGCTTGAAAAGGAGTTTGGAATAGGCACTTATCCCATGAACTGGCCTATATCCTGCGGACAGACCTTTAAGGGCGTTTACGACAGAGAAAAGAAGTGCATCCTCACCTTTGAGACATCGCACGGCGGAAGAGAGCGTCTCCGCGCTATTGAGTGCGACATTGAGGACAGAGAAAAGCTTGATTCGGTAATAGGTGAAAATCTTGCGGACGAGCTTTGCGAGCAGGTGGAGCTGCTTGACGGCGCTTGCTTCGATTTTGATATTGAGAAGGTAAGATGCGGTAAGCTTTCCCCTGTGTTCTTCGGATCGGCGCTCAACAACTTCGGTATTGAGCCCTTCCTTGAAAGCTTTCTTAAAATGACTACCGCTCCTCTTGTCCGTCAGACGGTTTCCGGTGAGGTTAGCCCCTTTGATGAGCATTTTTCTGCCTTTGTATTCAAGATACAGGCTAACATGAACAAGGCTCACCGCGACCGCATCGCATTTATGCGTATCTGCTCGGGTAAGTTTGAAAAGGGCAAGGAATATTTGCACGTAAGACCCGGCAAGATGATAAAGCTTTCCCAGCCTCAGCAGATGATGGCGCAGGAAAGAGAGATAATCAACGAGGCTTATGCCGGAGATATTATAGGAGTTTTCGATCCGGGTATCTTCTCGATAGGAGATACTATAACCGAGCCTCCATTGAAGGTTGAATTTAAGGGAATACCTACCTTTGCGCCTGAGCATTTCGCGGTTATCGAGCAGATAGACTCGATGAAGCGCAAGCAGTTCCAAAAGGGAATGGAGCAGATCGCGGAGGAGGGAGCTATTCAGATATTCTTCCTGCCCGATGCGGGTATGGAGCGAGTTATCGTAGGTGTCGTAGGACTTTTGCAATTTGACGTTTTAAAATTCAGAATGCAGAGCGAATACGGCGTTGGATTCTCGAGAATGGATATGCCGCACGATCAGATCAGATATATTGACAAATGTCCTTGCGATCCAAAGCAGCTGACTCTTTCGGGAGACACGAGGAGAGTTGTTGACGTTAAGGGCAACAATCTGCTTATCTTCCCCGGAAGCTGGGCGATAAACTGGGCGCTTGAAAACAACGAGGGTCTTGAGCTTTCGGAATTTAAGCGTTGGTAATAACACAGATAAAAAGCACCTATGCCAAGTGATTTTGACTTGGAATGGGTGCTTTTGCTGTTTTTATTTGTGATTTGGGTGGAAAATTATTCGCTGACTGCAAAGGAGAGAGAGGAAGAGTAGATGCCGTAGTTATTTTCTCCTATCTTTATCTTGCCCCAATCCGAGAGCGTTCCGCCGTATTTTATGAATTTAAGGTTGGGGGTGCTGAAAAATGCCATATCCGAGATCTCGGTCACGCCTGACGATATGAATATCTCTGACGCGAGGCTTGCAGAGGGGAAGAGGATGAGCTTTGCGCCGTCCTTTGAATAGAGGATTCCGTCCTTATCGCTGTACATCATGTTATTTTGGTCTACCGATATATACACCAGTGAAAGACAGCCGCCGAACGCCATATTTCCTATATCCATTACCGTTGAGGGGATCTGCACGGCTTTTATTGTGGTGTTTTCAAAGAATGCCTTGTCGCCGATGCTTATTACGATATCTCCGTTGGGGCTTCTTTCGGGAATGACGAGGTAAATATCGCTTATATCACCGATTCCCGATACGGCGCAGGTTCCGTTTCCGAAGGATGTAAATTCAAGCGAGGGCTCAGGCTCCTTTTCGGTCTCGCTCTCGCTTTCGGTCGGGGTTTCTGTTTGAGAATTGGATTCGGTGGGTTTTTCCTGCTCGGTAGGCTTTTCGGTTTGTGTAAGAGAGCTGCTTTCCGACTCTGTGTCGAGATGCTCGGGCTCGCTGAGTGTTCCGGTTTCGATCTTTTTTGTGTTTGCCGCGGCCTTTTTCTTTTTCAGCCTTGAGCAGGCACTAAAGGACGAGAGGACTAAGGATACAAGAAGTATTGCGGAGAGGACAGAGAGTAATTTTTTCATGTTTTCTTTTAAAGATCCTTTCTTTTTTGATTTAGTCGGCGGCGCTTTGTTCGCGGCGCCGCAGCGCGCTTTTGTGATGTCTGCAGACCCTGATTTGATTATATCAACCGCTATTTATAATGTCAATTAAAAGCCTTCGACCCCTTTTTTTCTATATTGAGCGCTATCGACTCTATTGTCGGTCTCTTTGCTCTTTTTTTACAGAAAAGCGCAAAATAAACTTTTCGACATTTGGTGACAAATAATTATTATTGACAAATTGTCCTTGACATGGTAAAATATAGGTGTATAAAAAATGAAAAGGAGAGACGGTATGGCAAAAAGAATAATCACGATCAGCCGCGAATTTGGAAGCGGCGGAAGAACAATAGGCAAGATGATAGCCGAAAAGCTCGGATATAAGTTTTACGATTCTGAGATCATCGACAGAGCCGTAGAGAAGAGCGGGCTTTCAAGAGAGATCGTTGAAAAATATGATGAATACGCTACTCACAAGAGCAGCTTTTTGTATTCGATCGCGATAAATTCCACACACGCGAGCACTGATGCGTATCACGGCACGTCCTTTGCAAGTCAGGTCCACATAGCGCAGATAAAGGTAATTAACGAGATCGCAGAGGAAGGGAATTGTGTGATCATCGGACGCGGCGCCGACTACATTTTGCGCGACAGAGAGGATTGCTTAAACGTATTTATTTACGCAGATATGAAGTTTAAATCCGAGAGAGTTATCTCGCTTTACGGCCAGACCGAAAAGAAGATAGAGGACAGAATCAAGGAAAAGGACACCAAGCGCAGAGTATTCTATCGCTCGTTCGCTATGAGAGAGTGGGGAGTTTACCAGAATTACCATATGATGCTTGACAGCGGCACGATAGGAATTGACAAGTGTGTGGCTATGGTTTGCGATGCGGTAAGCGAGGGCTGATTGTCGCTTCATTGTTTTTCACTATAATACATACCCTTGGAGAGGCGTTTTTGTGCATATCTCCAAGGGCTGTTTTTATATTTATAAAAATGTAAAAAAAAAGATAAACATTTCAAGAAAATCATTGACAAGTAAAGCGCAAAGTGGTATAATAAAAACACTTTATTAAGGTAAAGTGATGCAGTAGATATACGGTGTCACGCGACTATCTTAAAATTTACGAAAACGGAGACCTTACTATGAAAAGAATAGTTAGTGTAATTCTCGCGATGCTTATGGTAGCATCAATGTTCGTTCTTGTATCCTGCAAGGACAAAAAAGACGACGGCAAGTACGTTGTAGGCGTATGCCAGCTCGTTCAGCACCCCGCTCTTGACGCGGCAACTCAGGGATTTGTTGACACTCTTAAGGCAGAGTTCGGCGATAACATTGAGATAATCGTTGAAAACGCAAGTGGCGAGCCCGCTACATGTACCACTATTGTAACCAACTTTGTTTCCAAGGACGTTGACCTTATTATGGCTAACGCAACTCCTGCACTTCAGGCAGCTGCTCAGCAGGATGAGATCCCCGTTCTCGGTACATCTATCACCGAGTACGGCGTTGCTCTCGGTATCGATAACTTTAACGGTCTTATCGGCGCTAACGTTTCCGGAACAAGTGACTTGGCTCCTCTCGATCAGCAGGCACAGATGATCAGAGATCTTTTCCCGGATGCACAGAAGATAGCTCTTCTTTATTGCTCAAGCGAGGCTAACTCCCAGTATCAGGTAAAGGAAATCAGAAGACTCCTTGTTTCCAAGGGTATCGCTGCTGACAACATTAAGGACTACGCATTCACCGACTCTAACGACGTAAGCACAGTAGCTGCTAAGGCTGCTGCAGAGGCAGACGTTATTTACATTCCTACCGATAACACCGCTGCAAGCTGCGCTGAGACAATAAGCAACGTTATCGGAAATACACCCGTGGTTGCAGGCGAAGAGGGAATCTGCAAGGGCTGCGGCGTTGCAACTCTTTCCATCAACTACTACGATCTCGGTGTTGCTACCGCTAAGATGGCAATAAAGATCCTCAAGGGTGAGGCTGATATTGAGGAGATGAGAATTGAATACTCCGCAAAGTTCACCTTTAAGTACAATGCACAGAGATGCGAGGAGCTCGGTATCGACGTTGAGGCTCTCAAGGCTAAGGGTTACGTTGCTATCGACTGATCTTAACAGAATAATAAAAAATTGATCTTTTGCCTGCGGATCGCTGATCCGCAGGCGAAGATTGTATAATACAGAAATTACTTTAAAGGAATTATTGTAAAATGGAAATGTTAACAAACTGGCTCGGAACACTGCCGGGTGCGATTGGGCAGGGACTTGTCTGGGGTATAATGGCGATAGGCCTTTATATTACCTTTAAGGTTCTTGATCTTGCAGACCTGACGGTTGACGGTTCTATTTGTACGGGAGCTGCCGTTTGTACGGTGCTTATTACAAAGGATTACAACATTTGGGTTGCTATTCTTTGCGCGATCATAGCCGGTATGATCGCGGGACTATTTACCGGAATACTTCACACCGCGCTTGGAATCCCTGCAATACTTGCGGGAATTCTGACCCAGCTTTCGCTTTGGTCTGTAAACCTTCTCGTAATGGACGGCAAGGCAAATATTGCTCTCTCCAGATTTAAGTATAAATTTGGTGAGGATCTTATTATTTCTATGCTCAAGAAGAACCTCTATCCCTCACTCGCGATACTTGTGGGCTTTATCATTGTGATAATTGCGCTGCTTTATTGGTTCTTCGGAACAGAGATGGGTATGTCTCTCCGAAGCACGGGATGCAACCTTGAGATGAGCCGCGCGCAGGGAATAAACACAAATCTTACAAAGGTATTCGGTCTTGCGCTCTCTAACGGTGTCGTTGCTCTTGCAGGTGCGCTTCTCGCTCAGCAGCAGGGCGCGGCCGACATCAATATGGGACGCGGCGCTATCGTTATAGGTCTTGCGGCGGTCATAGTCGGAGAGGCCTTGTTCCAGAAAAAGACGACAAACTTTGCGCTAAGACTCTTCTTCGTTGTTTGCGGTGCTATCATTTATTGGCTCGTATTCCAGACCGTTATTTTCATAGGTCTTCCCACCGAGCTTCTTAAGATGCTCTCCGCCTTGGTTGTTGCTGTCTTCCTTGGCATTCCGTACCTCAAATCGCACATGAAGAAGAAAAAGAAAAAGGCTAAGGAGGTAAGTAAGAATGCTTGAGATCAAAAACGTTTCCAAGACCTTTAACGAAGGCACAATTAACGAAAAAAGAGTTTTTGAGGATCTTTCACTTACCCTTGAGGACGGCGATTTCGTAACGGTCATCGGAGGTAACGGCGCAGGTAAATCCACTATGCTCAACATTGTGGCAGGTGCGTATCCCGTTGATAGCGGCAAGGTAATTATCGACGGAATTGACGTTACAAAGCTTCCCGAATTCAAGAGAGCACAGTATATCGGTCGCGTTTTCCAGGATCCCAGAATGGGTACCGCTTCTGATATGTGGGTGGAAGAGAATATGTCTATTGCCGACAGCCGCGGACACAAGAGAGGTATCCGTTGGGCGATAAGAGGCAAGGACAGAGCAAAGTATCGCGAGCTTTTGAAGATGCTTGATCTCGGTCTTGAGGACAGACT
>JAZUBI010000087.1:0-2522 GCA_045638385.1 Eubacteriales bacterium | reverse complement strand
AATCACCTATACTCGTCACGCTATCAGGTATTGTCACACTCGTAAGGCTACTGCAATCATAGAACGCAGAAGAACCTATACTTGTTCCACCTGTTATTGTTACAGTTTTTAATGATTCCGGTACATAATCAGAGTTGTACGAATAAGAGCTCGCACCAAATATATAGCCGAAATGTGTATTACTTGTACCATCCTTTGTTGCACCGACAAACGGTATGGATATACTTTCAAGGCTACTGCAACCACTGAACGCAGAAGCACCTATACTCGTCACGCTATCGGGTATTATAACACTCGTAAGGCTACTGCATCCATTGAACGCATCTTCACCTATACTCGTCACACTATCCGGAATAGTGACACTTTCAAGATTTTTACATCCTGCAAACGCAGAGTCCCGAATACTCGTCACACTATCCGGAATAGTGACGCTTTCAAGATTTTCACATCCTGCAAACGCAGAGTCCCGAATGCTCGTCACACCGTCCGGCACCTCAAAATTCTTGATACCGTACATGTTGATATAAACTGAATAGTTACCCGCGGAATAGCTTATCAAAGGATATAGGAGAAAAACACATAGCAATGTCAGCAATACAATACTCAAAGGTAGAAACACCATTATTTTTACCCTTTTATGTATCTTCTTTTTCCTCTCAATTTGATCACGCTTCGCCTTTTCTTCAGACTCTCTCAATAATTCCTCAAGTCTCGCCTTGCATTCTGAAAGCTTGTCTTTGGAATCCTTCCAATCTGGAATTGCATTAAATCTGATGATCGCTTCCTTGAGCGACTTCACGTCATCATTCTTCCTCAGAGCGCAAGCAATACCGTATATATCGTTGTTTCTCGACTCAGCAAGGCGATCTTGGATTTTTTTGATTTTTTCGCGGCACTTCTCTATTAGCTCTTTGGAATCCTTATAGTCGGGAATTTGGCTCAACTCAGATATTGCCTCATTGTAATCATCAATAGTGTTTTTATTCATCAAATTGGTTGCACTATTGTAGATTATGTCATTGATCGATTCACGACATCTTTCAGCTTGATCCTTTGAGTCCTTAAAGTCAATGATTTTGTCAAACTCGTTAATTGCTTTTTCGTAATCGGCAATAGTTTTTCTATTCATCAATTCAACCGCATTATTGTAGATCGCAGTCTTTCTGGCGGTCTCGTTGCGCTCAATTATCGCATCGTTATATCCCTTGATCCTGCTTGCAATCTCCTCGTCTCCAAAACGAATTGCCTTTCTATAGTTTCCGTCCTCGGTAAATGATTCCTTTAAATTAGCAAGCTCACTTTCGGTTTTAACGTTATAGTCTATCATCAGCTTTATGACGTAAGCCTGGGCGCATTCGGGATCAATATCAAGAGCCTTTTCGCAGTATTGCTCCGCGTTCGTTCGATCACCGTCCTCAAGGAAAATCATCGCACGCTTCAAAAGTGGCTCGATTTTCTGTCTGTTGTCGCCTGAGGGCTCGGAAAAAACCACCTGCGGCACAGGCTCTGCCTTCTTTGCTGTAGCGGACTTCTTCACAGGCGTTGTCAAAAGCTGCTTTGCAACTCTCTCTGCGACCTCTTCAGGGGAATAAACTCTTTCGTATCCGTCAAAAAACTCGTTACTGATAGCATCTGCCGCATTGTATCCGCGACTTTCCTCAATACGATATTCAACTCTCGCCTTTTTAAATTCGTACGGTATGGTAGCATAATTATTCTTGTATTCCGCAGGGGCATTTTCAATGTCCTTCTGCTGGATATAGGGAAGCTCCTTGGTAAGAGCGTCACAGCTAAATGAGCGTGAGTTTACACTCGAAACAAAAACAAATGATTTGCAGTGATCCATTGCCTCACAAAGGAGATTGTCGTAATTCTCGACCGATCCCTTTCCGTGACGCAAATTTCGCGCCGCAACAAAGCATTTAAGCCCCTGCTCTTCAAGAGTCTCGCAAAGTGTGCTGACCTCCGCCATATCCTTGCTCGAATATGCGATAAATACCTCTCGCGGCATTTTGGTCTCGTACACTCCGCTTGCAACCTTCTCCGCCTCGCGTGAAATATCCGTTGAAAGCTTCTCATAAAGGGTAAGATCACGCATCTTGTACGCTCTCTCAACAAGATTATTAAGCTCAAGAAGGTATTCGTTTTGCAGGGATTTAATTAAAAAGCGGATAATGCTCTCTATCTCACCGTAATTCTTTTCAACGTCAATTCCTCTTATGTGCTTTGTTAAACGGCGAACGTTGTTTCCAACCGCAACCTCGTAAAAGCACGCCGCAAAATCGTCGGGAATATACTTTTTGAGCTCCTCTGCGCGCGCCTTGACCTCAAAGCTGCTGATATACTCAGCATTAACAGCATCGTAAAGATTTCTGCGCAGATTGTTGACGTGCTCGCGCTTCATTTCATCGAACATGTCTCTGAACTCTTTAGTCTTATCCTCCGCCTCGCGTTTGATAAATACCTTGCCGCAATATTCACATTTGTAGGTCTCACTGTCGATCATTTTCAGATCGCCACCG
>JAZUBI010000086.1:0-7816 GCA_045638385.1 Eubacteriales bacterium | reverse complement strand
CATTTATTTTCAGCGTGATTTACGCAAACGCATCGGTTTACGATCCGTATTGGAGCGTTCAACCGCCCGTTATTTTGACAGCGTTTGCTATCGGAAAGGAACTGACCGCCCTTGGTGTTCTGCTCATTATAGCCGTATCGTATTGGGCGGTTCGTCTGACGGCGAATTGGGCGTACACCTTTGCAAGTCTAAATCATCAAGATTGGCGATATACAATGCTGAAGGAAAAAACAGGCGTATTTTATCCTATCATCAACTTCGTAGGCATACATATGGTTCCCACGCTTGTTGTATACGGCTGTATTTTACCTGCCGTCTGGGCTGTAATAAACGGTGTAACAGCTAACCTCGGTAGCGTGTTCTTTCTCTGCTTGTCGCTTGGTGCGGCTACGATGCAAGGAATAGCAGACTACGAAATGCATGCGTTCCGTAAAAATAAGAACGGCGCGTTTATACGCAACGGTTTGTGGAAATATTCCCGTCACCCGAACTACCTCGGAGAGATACTGATGTGGTGGGGAGTGGCTCTTTCTGTGATCTGTGCAGCTCCGAATGCGTGTTATCTTGCGGCAGGCGCACTTGCAAACACGGTGCTGTTCTTTGCGGTCAGTATCCCAATGGCAGACGGCAGACAGTCAAGGAAAGAAGGCTTTTCCGAATATAAGCAACAAACGAGAATGCTGCTGCCGATTAAGAAGTAATAAATTGAGCCGTTAGATAAACAAGAAATTATTGAGGTTGCCATGAAAGACGAATGTATTATTTGCGGTGCGCCGCTGAAATATTTAGAAAACGAGATGCCGATGGAATGTACCATCTGCCACAAAAAAGAAAACAGTAAAACTGTTTGTGAGAACGGTCACTATGTGTGCAACGAGTGCCATACGCAAGGAATGGACAGCATCATCGGCGTGTGCCTTGCGGAGAAATCCACAAATCCCATTGCCATCATCAAAAAGCTGATGGCTTTGCCGTTTTGCCATATGCACGGCCCCGAGCATCACGTGATGGTCGGTTCGGCATTGCTTACCGCGTATAAAAACGCAGGTGGCGACGTTGACCTGCCCCAAGCACTTTCCGAGATGCAGGCGAGAGGTAAGAAAGTCCCCGGCGGTGCTTGCGGATTTTGGGGAGCTTGCGGTGCAGGTGTGAGTGCAGGAATGTTTGTGTCTATCGTGACAGGCTCAACTCCGCTTGCGAATGAAGCGTGGGGATTGTCTAATAAAATGACCGCCTCCGCCCTTGGTACAATCGGCGAGGTTGGTGGCCCTCGTTGCTGTAAGCGTGATTCCTACCTCTCCATCATCAAAGCCGTGGAGTTTGCAAAGGAACACCTCGGTGTTGAAATGGAGCTTGGCGAAATCAAGTGCGTACATTCAGCAAACAACAATCAATGTATCGGTTCGAGGTGTCCGTTCAGATGAAAAAGAAAATAGCTTTTATTTGTGTGCATAATTCCTGCCGCAGTCAGATAGCGGAGGCTCTCGGAAAGCACCTGCGAGGTGATGAGTTCGACTTTTACTCGGCAGGAACGGAAACTAAACCGCAGATCAATCAGGATGCGGTACGGCTGATGAAGGAGCTTTACGGCATCGATATGGAGTTGACACAGTACAGCAAAACGGTTGATAAGATACCGGCGCCCGACATAGCAATCTCAATGGGATGCGACGTGGGATGCCCCTTCATTGGCAGAGCCTTCGATGATGATTGGGGCTTACTCGATCCAACGGGAATGAGCGATGCGGAGTTTGCCATGGTGATTAAAGCAATTGAGCAAAAAATTGTAGAGTTGTAATTGCTCCAAACTTCAATAATTGCATCACTGTAGTCAAAGAAAACGCCCGGCGAGAAAAGCAACTTCCAAAAGAGGTCTGTCCTACATTTTTGGGACAGACCTCTTTTATTCAATCACAGAATTGCATTTTTGAGGCTCAAATTTACAGTTTTCTTTTTCAGTATTTTGTAAAAAGCTTTCGAAAACACCCGAAAAGCCTTGAAAACACAGCATTTTGTGCCGTATCGTGCAAAACCGTGATTTCGGATAAATGGTAGAGAGTAGATTCAGCCTACAGAATCCGGCCTTTCATCAAAGCGACATTGTGTCGCTTTGATTTCGGAATTCATGCCCTCAAAATGAGGGCATGAAACCAACCGCCATAGCAAGGCCTCATTTGAGGCCTTGCTTGGGGTAATTATCAAGTCCTCAAAATGAGGCGTTGAATCCGAATCAAGTCCTCATTTTGAGGACTTGATACCAACAGGCATAATATGAGCTAACCGACAAAATGTCGGCAAGTTAATCGGTCTTATTCACCGAGCGATCAAAATGATCACTCGGTGAATTTGGTGTTTATGGGTATTCTTTGTCACTAAAAAGCACAACGGCGAAGCAATTCACCGAGTGGACAAAATGTCCACTCGGCTGTAAAACCTCAGATATTGCGGTACAGAAGACAAAGAAAAAGCCTCGGCGAGGGAATCGAAAATCAATGGGTCATTTCGACCCACTGATATTTGCACTTCTCCCCTTTGTCCGAAATCTACAGAATCCGATTTTCAAGTGGTCGTTTTGACCACTTGATTTCTCCGCCCGGAATTCACAAAGAGTTCCTTGAAAAAAGTCGCAAAATATGGTAAAATAAAAGCATCAGATCAGAAGGAGGTGTTACAATGGCGACGAAACGATACGAAAGTATGCGCATCATGTCCCTTGAGGGCAGTGTGCTGTGTAAAAATGAAGGGTTTACCGCTACAAAAGATGGCAAACCTAATCCCAATGCGTTCAGAGGCATTCTCGACGAGAGTCTTGATACCTTGAAGCTCGCAGAGGTGTACGATCGGCACGAGAGCGAGCTTGGATATCCCTATATCGAAGGTAAGAAGCGATTCTGCCGCGCGGTTGTTAACCTTTCCTTCAATCGTGCTATCAAGGTGTACGAGTCCTACGGTAACCGATACGTTCTGAACGGATACGAGGTTGCCGACGAGGATATGGAAGACCACGTCTGCTTCTGCATGGTAGGTAATCAACCGACGCTCATCGCTATAGACGTATCCTACCGAGAGGACAGCGGATACTCCCCCGTGGAAGAACCGTTGCCGGATGCCTTACTCGGCAAGTATTTCAAATACGATGCCGAAACGCGCTCCTATAAGCGAAGCGACAAAGTCATTCCTACTGCATTCACCTGTCAGGAGATCCGTGAACACCTCTACACTCACGGCTTCGATATCGACGACATCCATTACGTTCGCTACAAGCGAAGCGCGGGAGCGAGCCGTGATGGACGGTGTCTCTTCATCGCCGAGCCACTCTATGCGGATATGATGGCGTGGAGCGCCTGCGGTCTTTCTGCGGATAGTGTTTCGGATCAAGCATCGTGGCAGGCGTATATTGCCTTGACACTCAGTAGCATCGAAAGTACAATCAGGCTTCCAAAGAAAGCTATACTCATTATTCCCGACAAGGTCAGCCGCTTTACAAGCACAGTATAGATGTCACGCTCCGTGTGACAAATTTCCGTGTTCGGTTAGTAGACATCTTGTGCAGAATATGATATAATGATATCGAACAAACGGGCAGGGAGGTAATCGTTATGACACTTGGGCAAAGGATACAACAAATAAGAACAGAACACGGTCTTTCACAAGAAGAGTTCGCAGAAAAGCTTGGGACAACGCGGCAAACAGTTTCTCGTTGGGAGCTTGATCAAACTTTTCCGGAAATTGCAAAAATCGTACTCATCAGCAGAATCTTTTCTGTTAGTACCGATTCTATTTTAAAGGATGGTATATGCACCTTTGATACTGATGTTGAGCATTTTACCTGTGGCGTTTACCGTGGATCTAATTGTGAGATCGTAGAGACCGAAAAGTTTTCACTTTTGATTTATTGCTCGTCAGACAAAAATATATTGGGTGCAAAGCTTTATCGTGGCTACGAAAATAAAAAACGTCTTGTTGCAATTTGCGAAAGAGACTTGGTGAGCGAAAAAACAGAATATGCATATTTTGTTGAAGATAGTGATCCTCATACAGCAATTTGTAATAGTGAATTGGCATCGGGATTGGGGGCGGCCTATGACCCGAACTTGAAGAAGTCAATGCGACGTTTGGAAACCTTTGTGGTCGATCATAGTGGTACACCTCTACCAACTGTAAAAGAAGCCGGAATACCAAAATGTCTTACTTTGTGGAGAATGGCTGACAGTTATCATGCGACACACGATGATTTTAACTTTTTCTTGTGTACGGGTAAGACAGAGTATATTTTCTCGATAAAAGCGGAGAATACCAACATTTATTGTGGAGCGTCGTACAATATCGTTTTCGACCTCGGTTTGTTTAGCGGCGGGCAGTTTTTCAGAATTAGAAATTATAAGGACAATCGTGAGAAATGGTGTAGATTCCATTGTGACTTTTCTTATGAGTCAAGGGATATAAAAATTCCGACAGAGCAATGTGAGCTTGGAAAGTGCCTTATGACAACAAAAGGTCTTATGTGGTGTGTTAAACGCTATACAGATGATGAGATCGTTTTGCAGGGATGCGGCGACGATGAATATATTTATCGCCGAAAAGATAAAAGAACCGAACAATTTACAAATAGCTAAAGTAATCTAAAAATAGTTTAACACATTGAGTGCTGAGAAAAAATCTCGGCACTCTTTTTTTATTCTCAAAATCAAATTCAAAAATTATAAAAGGAGTTTACTACCATGAAAAACATTCAAAATGCAATCAAAACTTTACGAAGGAGGTACTGCCTTGAGATACTACGATCCTAAACGCAGAGATAACCCCGGCGATTTCTTTCCTATGCCGAAAGCAATATTTCGGCTCGATCTTGACGCGGGTGAGATAGCAGTCCTTGCGTTTCTTATGTACTGCGAGGATAGACAGACCTATCAATGTCATCCGAGTTATTCGACCATCGGTGAAGCCGTCGGTATGAGCAACAACACCGTCAAGAAATACGTGGACAGGCTGGAGCACAAGGGCTTCATCCTTACCGAGCCAACCATGGTTCGCACCCGTGACGGCAGGGTTCACAACGGCAGCCTCCTCTATACTCTGCAACCGATACAGCCCATAGAGGAAGCATACTTCGAGCGACAACTCCGAGAGGCAGAGTCGCGGATGCACTTCAATAACGCTATGAAAAAATTTGAAAAGAAAGGAGGTAGAGCGAATGAAGCAGTCGATGTATAAGAACCGAGATGAGCTGCCCATGTTCCTCACGGTCATGGACGTGGCAGGTCTTCTCGGCATCTCCCGTGCCAGCGCCTACGAGCTGGTGCGTGAGGACAATTTCCCCAAGCTCAAGATCGTTTAGGGGCGAACCATCATCCCCCGTGACAGACTCCTCGAATGGCTCGATGAGCATACGAGATACGACCGAGCTCCACGGTGAGCGCAACGATAAGTGAACCGTGTACCGACCACCTATGGGGGCTTTCCAGCCCCCATATTTTTTTAGCAGGATAAAGCCCCGTCTTATTCGTGGCGCATTACATCGCACGGCAACGCCGAGCGAGAGCAAAAAAACGAGGTGTTTCAAGGCATTTCAAAAATGTATTACTGGCGCCTATTATGGGTCGCAGGTTGTCTGCTTACGCTAATAATTGAATTTTATGGTCAATGACACCTCAAAAAGCAAGGTGTGGCAAGGAAATATACCTTGTCTGCACTTTGCGCTAACACAAAAAAACAAATAACGAAAGGAATTTACTATTATGAAAAATCAGAATCAAAAATCATCAAGTGGCGTAATGTTAACCCAAGCTCAATGGGATCGTTGCGACCGACTTGCATCCCAAAAGGGATATCCATCACGCAATGCTTTTCTCCGTGATGCCATCGACTTTTATTGCTCATGGCTCGAAAAGGAACAGAGCGAACGCTTCCTCACACCTGCGCTTGAATCTGTTATCAGCGCAAAAATTCGTGACAGCGAGGAACGAATCAACAGAAATCTTTTCAAGATTGCCGTTGACCTTTCCGTCCTTGCAAAGATCACTCTTGATGAGAATGGCGGCGGTTATGATGAAGATTATCTCGCCGAAATGCGTCGCGATTCTATCCGTGAGGTCTCCGAAACCAACGGTGCTATTCGTATGGAACAACGCTTCAAGTAAGGAGAATTGAATGGCAAAATTAATTCTAAAAGCTCCTTATTATAAGCCCGGACACCGAACCGAGTCAGGCAAGTCGCGCGGTGGATACGCCGAGTATATTGCAACCCGCGAGGGCGTAGAAATTCTCCGAAGCGGAATGGCTGGGTATATCGGTGAGCGTCATGGCTCTCACGGGCTCTTCTCCGACGAGGGCGTGGACGTTTCTCTCTCGAAGATCAGCGAGGAGATCGACAATCATCCCGGTAACGTATGGGGATTTATCATCTCACTCAAGCGCGAGGATGCCGAGAGAGTTGGCTACAATTCTGCCGAGCAATGGGTCAATCTCCTCCGCTCCCGACGGAATGTTGTGGCAAAAGAAATGGGCATCACGCCCTCGAATCTGCGCTGGGTTGCCGCCTATCATAACAAGGAAACCAACCCTCACGTCCACATGATGGTGTGGTCGTCCCGACCGCAAGAGCCGTATCTTTCTCGCGAGGGCATCCACAACATCAAGAAAACCTTCGCCTCAAATATTTTTCGCCAAGAGCATATCCAAATTTATAAAAAGCAGACCGATGCAAGAGAGGATATCAAGGAGAGTTGCCGCAAGCGCATCGAGGATATTGTCGCCGAGATCCGTCGCGGTGACCACGCCTTCTCGCTCGAAATTCTCGCAAAAATGGAATTGCTTTCCGAAAAGCTTTCGAAGCATAAGGGCAAAAAGGTCTACGGATATCTCGATAAAAATACCAAGGCTCTCGTGAAAGATATCGTAAAATTGCTTGGGGCTGACGAGCAGATCTCGGAGCTGTATGACGCTTGGTATCGCTACAAATGCGAGATCGTTCGTACCTATACCGATGAGATTCCCGACAAGATTCCCATCGAGGACAACGAAGAATTCAAATCGGTTCGCAACGCCGTCGTCAAAAGTGCCGCGGAGATTTCATCTCCGTCGGCACAGCCCGACAGAGAAATTGATTACGATTATGCCGAGCTGAAGGAGAGAAAAAACGATTTTGACTATCTCTCTACCTACGCGGAATTCCGTAACGATCCCATGCTGTTCTACCGCCTCGGAAGATATTATCTTGAAAAGACAGACGATATGGAGAACGCAGAATGGTGGCTTCGAATGGCGGCTGACCGAGGTATTGAGGTTGCCTCCTACCTCGTCTACAAAGCTTACCGTGACGGTAAGTTTACCGAAAAGCCGAGCGATAAGCTCCGCTATCTCCGCATGGCTGTGGACAAAAAGTTTGGATATGCCGAGTATGAATACGCCAAGTATCTGATGGATAAATCGCCCGAAGATGCCAAGATATATTTCGAAAGAGCCGCCTCCCACGGCAGCTTCCAAGCAGAATATACCTACGGCAAAATGCTTTATGACGAGGGCAAGCGCGAGGAAGCACGCGAGTGGTTCGAGCGTTCCGCGCGGACGGATGCATGGACACAAACGAGAGTTGGACTACTGCTTTACTACGAGTATGAGGATCACGAGGCAGGTAAAGCCTTCCTTTCCTCTGCCGCCGAGCAGGGCTACGAGCCAGCGCGTGAGGCGATACGTTCTATTGAACAAGGGCTCAACGCACGGATCGTCATCGGCGTATGCGATCTCTTTTATTACGCAAGCAACATTCTCGACGAGAAGTCGGATCGTAGCCATGTCGTTCTGTGAGCCAAGGAGT
>JAZUBI010000085.1:0-1745 GCA_045638385.1 Eubacteriales bacterium | reverse complement strand
TCAAAGTATGCCAAGGAACACGGTTTCACTAACACTCGCTTCTACGTTGATGACGGATACACGGGAACGAACTTCAATCGTCCCGGATTTCAGCAGATGCTTGAGGATATGGAAATGGGATATATCTCAACCATTATCGTCAAAGACTCATCCCGTTTCGGACGAAACTACCTTGAAGTCGGTCAGTACACAGATTATTATTTTCCCGAGCACAACATCCGCTTTATTGCCATCAACGACTGTATTGATAGCGAGAACGGAGAGGACGATTTCAGCGCATTTCGTAACGTAATGAACGAGATGTATGCCAAGGATATCAGCCGTAAGGTGAGAAGTTCTCACCGCCTCAGAGGTAATGCGGGCGAGCCGCTGTCACCTCCGCCATACGGATATATGAAGTCTCCCGAGAATAAAAAGAGATGGATCATAGACGAGGAAGCGGCAAAGGTGGTACGACAGATCTTTCAGTGGTGCATTGAAGGCAAAGGCAACGAAACGATTGCTCGGTTGTTGCAGGAAAGTGAAGTGTTAGTACCGCAGGCTTATTGGCAAAGTAAGGGACTTGGACGTGGTGGCAAGAAAACGCAGCCAAATCCGTACAAATGGTGCAAGACCACAATTGCAAAGATGCTTGCTCAACAAGAGTACTGTGGAGATATTATCAATTTCAAGACCTACTCAAAGTCTTTTCGCAACAAAAAGCGACTCGATAACCCCGAGGAAAATTGGGCGATCTTCAAGAATGTTCATGAGCCTATCATTGACCGTGAGACCTTTGAAATGGTGCAGGAGCTTGTAGCGAAAACAAAACGCCGCGCTCCCAAGAAGGAGAACGGCGAGAAGAATATGTTTTGCGGCTTGCTCTATTGTGCCGATTGCGGAAGTCCCTTGTGGTTCAACGTTAATCATCCAAACAAGTCTATTCAATACTTCAACTGCTCCAATTACCGAGCTAATCGTGGCACTTGCCCCTCAACTCATTATATTCGAGCAGACTCTATCGAGCAGGTAGTGATCGCAGAGCTGCAAACCATCGCGCGTTTTCTTGACGAGGAAGAAGAAGCATTTGCAACCTTGCTTGAAACCAAGACCAACAAGGATATTGCCGCAGAGCAAAAGCTTGCCGAGTCCTCACTTGCTACCGCAAGAGCGAGAGTAAAAGAAATCGAACGCTTATATGAAAAGATCTATGAGGACAATGTAAACGGCAAGGTCTCAGACGAATGGTTTATGAAACTCTCTCACAAGTACGAGGTAGAGATGGATGAGACCAAGAAAAATATCCTTGCCTTACGGGAGAAGCTTGATAGCCTTGCAGAAAAGCGGCAGTCAAAGGATAATTTTCTAAAAGCGGTACGGAGCTTTATGGAGATGAAAACGCTCAATCCCGTGATCCTTCGTGAGCTTGTCGAAAAGATAGAGGTTTATCAGATCGAGGGAACCGGAAAGAATCGCACGCAGAGGGTTGTCATCCATTATCGATTTGTAGGATGTCTGCAAATCCCCGAATGGCACAGAAAACGTAAGGTCACACTTGAGAGCAGACAAGGCGTAGCGGTAAACTATCTGCCCACCACGGCATAACAAAAAAAGAGCAGAAATTTTGCTCCAAACAATCAAATATAGGCAAAAAAATATCGAGTGTTCATCACTTTCGTTATGAACACTCGATATGGTGCGGGTGACAGGACTTGAACCTGCACGAATTAACACAAGATCCTAAATCTTGCGCGTCTGCCAATTCC
>JAZUBI010000084.1:0-45909 GCA_045638385.1 Eubacteriales bacterium | reverse complement strand
GCCTTGGGTGTGTCGAGTGCGAGGTTAGCGTAGATTGCGAATACGGAGGAAGGAGGAGTATCCTTGGATCCGAGACCGTAACGTCCGCCAACAACCTTGATGTCGCCCTTACCCTGTGTTGCAAGGGAGGTAACAACGTCGAGGTAGAGAGGCTCACCGAGAGAGCCGGGCTCCTTGGTTCTGTCGATAACTGCGATCTTCTTAGCGCTTGCAGGGATAGCTGCAACGAGTCTTTCAGCAGAGAAGGGACGGTAAAGTCTTACCTTAACAAGACCAACCTTTTCGCCGTTAGCGTTCATATAGTCGATAACTTCCTCGATAACGTCACATACAGAGCCCATTGCGATGATAACTCTGTCTGCATCGGGAGCACCGTAGTAGTTGAAGGGCTTGTAGTTAGTGCCGATCTTTGCATTAACCTTGTCCATGTACTCCTCAACGATCTCGGGGAGTGCATCGTAGAACTTGTTGCATGCTTCTCTGTTCTGGAAGAAGATGTCACCGTTCTGAGCGGTTCCGCGGAGAGCGGGGGAGTTAGGATTGAGGGCGTGCTCACGGAATGCTGCAACAGCATCCTTGTCGAGCATTTCCTCGAGGTCTGCGTAATCCCAAGCTTCGATCTTCTGGATCTCGTGAGATGTACGGAAGCCGTCAAAGAAGTTGAGGAAGGGAACACGGCCCTTGATAGCTGCAAGGTGTGCAACCGCACCGAGGTCCATAACCTCCTGAGGGTTGGTATCTGCGAGCATAGCAAAACCGGCCTGGCGGCACGCATATACGTCGAAGTGATCTCCGAAGATGTTAAGAGCGTGAGAAGCTACGCAACGAGCTGAAACGTGGAATACACCGGGAAGAAGCTCACCGGCGATCTTGTACATGTTGGGGATCATAAGAAGAAGTCCCTGCGATGCAGTGTAGGTAGTGGTGAGAGCACCGGAAGCGAGAGAGCCGTGAACAGTACCTGCTGCGCCTGCCTCGGATTCCATTTCGACAACCTTTACAGTTGTTCCGAAAACGTTTTTGAGTCCCTGAGCTGCCCACTGGTCAGTGTAGTCAGCCATGGGGCTGGAAGGTGTGATGGGGTAGATACCCGCAACCTCGGTAAAGGCGTAGCTGACGTGTGCGGCTGCCTGGTTACCGTCCATGGAAAGTTTTTTTCTTTCAATTGCCATGTTGGATTTTCCTCCTAAAATAATATAAAAATTTTAAAACATACTCATGCGGACGAGAACTTTGTTAAAAAAATAATCATCCACCCTTTATAATAACATAAAACTTATAAAAAGTAAAGGGTTTTAGAGAAAAAAGTAGAGAAAAAAACTGAAAATCTCTGTCTTTTATACATTATTATTAATATTCACCCAATTTTTGTATCATATGACATATTAAACGGTGCATTTACTTCTAAAACATCAATCAAACAGAAAAAAAACGCCAAAAATTCTAAATTTTATTTTATAAACTGAATTTTGTTGACATTTTGTTTTAAAGTGCTATAATAGAAGGGAAATCTTAATAACGGGGGAATAAAATGAATAAATCACTTTTTCAATATATTAAGGCATCGCCCACTGCGTTTCACGCATGTGAGGAGAGTGCAAGAATACTCAAGAGTGCAGGATATACCGAGCTGTGCGAGGGAGAGGTGTGGAAGCTTGATGCAAACGGAAAGTATTTTGCCAGACGCAACGGCTCATCGCTCATCGCTTTTAGAACGCCAAACGGCACCCCAAAGGGCTTTGTTATCACCGCATCTCACGGCGACAGCCCTTGTCTTAAAATAAAAGACAATGCATCGCTCAAGGATCCTAATTTCACCCGCGTTTCGGTGGAGGTTTATGGCGGACCGATCCTCTCTACATGGCTTGATAGACCCTTGGCGATAGCGGGAAGAATCAGTGTTAAGAGCGAAAACGGCATTGAAATCAAGCTTGTTGACTCAAAGCAGCCTTGCGTTGTAATACCCAACGTCGCCATCCACATGAACAGAGAAATAAACAGAGGGTTTAATTTTAACGCATCTGTTGACTTAATTCCGCTTTTTGAGGCAAAAGAAACAGAAAAAACCGTTGAAAATATGATCGCAGAGCTTGCAGGGGTTAAAGAAGAGGATATCCTTGCAACCGATCTGTATGTGTATAACTGTCAGGACGGAGTTGAATGGGGAAGCTTTATTTCTGCACCGAGACTTGACGATCTTCAGTGTGCATATTCTTCGCTTGAAGCGTTTTTGAGCGCAGAAGCCAGCGAGTCCACACCTGTTTATGCACTCTTTGACAACGAGGAGGTTGGAAGCTCAACAAAGCAGGGAGCAGCATCAACGTTCCTTTACGATGTTTTAAAACGCATCAATAAATCAAGCGGCGGCGATAACGAGACCTATATCATGGCACTTTCCAATAGCTTGATGCTGTCGTGCGACAACGCGCACTCTGTCCACCCGAATCACCCTGAATATTCCGATAAAAACCACACCGTTAAGATGAACGGCGGAATTGTGATAAAGTACAATGCAAACCAGAAATACACAACAGACGCTGTTTCAAGCGCATTGTTCAAGCTTATATGCGAGCGCGCAAATGTTCCGTATCAGCTATATTGCAATCGTGCGGATATGCCGGGCGGTTCAACGCTTGGAAGCATTGCAAACACCAAGGTGTCGATAAACACCGTCGATATTGGTCTTGCTCAGCTTGCAATGCACTCGTCATTTGAGACCGCGGGCAGGGACGATACAGAATATATGGTAAATGCTTTGAGAGCATTTTATTCAAGCTCGATCCAAAAAAGCTCTGAGGGATATGAAGTAAAATAAACAAAAATGGCAGGATTGACGTGAACTAAATGGGGTTCACTTCAGAAATCCTGCCTTTTTTATTTAATTAAAGTCTTGTTACCTTGATCTGAAAGCCCTTTTTCTTTTTGCCCTCATTAGCCGCAGCGGAATCTTTTTCACAATCGTCTGCAACGGTATCAACCACGCGCTCTATAATCTTCTCTTCAACTGCATTGGTTTTAGGAGCTTTGAAAAGAGAGATTACAACAGCGGCACCGCATACTAAGGAAACAACGATCAATCCGCCCACGGTAAAGAGAATGGCACAAAACTGATCTATGAAAGCGGGCGTTTTATTGACGATAGATGCCCACACAAGGAGCGCGATAGTCATTCCAAAGCAAAATGCTCCAATGACGCCGGATACAATGAATTTCCAAACATCAGGCTTTTTGTCTGTCTCGTTGAGCTCTATATCGTATTCAATAGCCTCTGCGTTTTCGTTTTTGGGGATAAGCTTGCAAGTGTACTTTTTCATACTTTTCTCCTTTTTATGTATCTTTTTAATTTTATGCATTCATCCTGCAACTTTATTATTCAAAAAAAGTAGTTTTGTGTCAACAGAAAAAGATAAATTGATCAGAACTCCGAAATAATCTCTTGATTGTCAACGTATGCGATCATATTGTTAACGAGCAGGTTCCAGGATTGGAATCCTTGGCCGTTGATGCCCTCGCCGCTGTCGCAGTGGTAGTATTCGTGCATTTCGCCGCAATTTTCAATGTCCTTTCCGTATACGAAGATCAGCGTATTTGCCAAAGCTCGCGCTTCATCGGTGTATCCGTAATTCAGAAGGGCGCGGAAGCACATATAATTTACGACTCCCCACATGGGACCAAGCCAGCAGGAGGGGTTTCCGGACGGCCAGTTTGCAAACATTTTTTCAAGCCTTGAAAGGGAACGGATGCCGTATTTACCAAAGAAGGTGTTGGGATCGAGCATGTTCTCCTCGATAACGCGGCGAGCGCGATCGGGTGTTGCTATCCCTGCCCACAAAGCCATAAAACCGGACCAGGAGTCTATTCTCATTATGAGAGAGTCCCAATGGCGCGGCTTTCCGCTATGTAAGAATTTGTCGGGATTTCTCTCTCGAAGATTTACGTCTGCGCTGTAATACATTCCGCACTTTTCGTCGTAAAGGTGCTCGTTGATCGCACCCTTCAGTGCCTCGGCCTCAAGCTCATAGGAGCGTGATTTTTCCTTGTCGCCCGCAAGCTCAAAAATGTAAGCCATTGCGCAAAGCTCCTTGTACATCAATACGTTTAAGTATATCGAAGCGGTGCTTGCATCGGGGCGGTAGAAAAGGGACGGATCGTTGTCAACTCCTATTGCGGTGTCATCAAGAAAAACGTATAAGCCGGTCGGCTCGTGTTTGCTTGTTTTTCTGTACCAATCAATGAAAAGCTCAAGCTTGTAAAGCTGATCCTTTACCCAGGAAATATCATTGCCGGACTCGCGCAGGATAAACGCAAGATGCTGGGCAATGCAGGGCTTGTGAATGTTTTTACCCTCTTTAAGGAAAGTCACCTCGTAATTTCCGTCAACGAGAATGGGCATAGCGCCGTTTTCGTCCGTGTGCTCAAGAAAGTTTAAAATACAACCCTTTTCGCATGCCAAATATTCTGCGTTTTCGGTGTCGTTATTGTCCTTGAGAATTTGACGGATCGCAACGTCGGTAAGCCACGAATCCCAGTCCCAAAGCTGATATGCGTATGAAGCTCCCGGAACGATAAAAGGATAATTCAAGCGCTTCATCGGCGTGCGCATCAGCTTTTGGTACGAGGTCTTTGAATATTCTTTTATTAGCTCTTTGTAATTTTTTATATCAGACATAAAAGAGATTCCTTTCAAAAGTATATCGGTTTATAACATCGGTTATATACAAAAAGTGGCCTGAAATAAGGCTTCCAAGCCACATAAAAACCTTATTGAATTATTCTCACTCGCTTAAATTAGCATTATACCCCGTGAATTTAGGTCTTTCCGCGCGGTTTTTCGGGGGGATTTGACCGCCTTTTTCCGCTTTATCTATGGAGTCTACGAAAAAACGGTATCAAAATGGTATCACCGATACCACCCGGAAAGCACGGCTTTCCTACGGTATCCATTATACCATAAAATCAGAATAAATACAAGAGGTTTGCGGAGATTTTTCAAAAAATGCAAAGAAGGATGCCGCCGTAGCGACACCCTTCCATATAGGGATTATTCGTTTACCATTTCATCGCCCGGATTGTTGGGAACGATGGGAGCAATAATGTAATCTTCAACCGCGCTCAGATCGGCGTTAGGATTCATGATCACATAGTAATGAGTGGTAGTTACCGCTTCTCCTTGATCAATGAACTTCAAGGCAACAGCAACGCCGCTATCAATTCCTGTAATCTCGTACACCTCTGCATTGAGAGCTTCGGTAGAAATCCACTCGCTTGCTTCGTTCTTCCAACCGCCGGTAACGGTAACGGATTCGAGCTTGGTTCCAACCTTTTCAGCATCAATCACTTTTCCGCTGACATAAGTTGCAAAAGCACCGCTATTGATTCCATAGTCGTAATACTTTTCGAGGCTTCCTTCATTGACTTCACCCTCATTAGTGGGATTATTCGGAGTGATAGGAGTGATGATATAATCCTTTACGGGAGTCAAATCTGCGGCAGGATTCATAATTACGTAGTAATGAGTTGTGGTTACAGCCTCACCCTTGTCTAAGAATTTCAAAGCTACGGCAACATCATTGGATACGCCGTTGATAACATAAACTTCGCCACGCAACTTTTCGGTAGCAGAAGTCCATTCGCCCTTGTCGTCCTTCCAACCTGCTGTCAAGTTGACATCAGCAATCTTATTCCCGATCTTATCCTCTGCGATAACCTTTCCACCTACGTAGGTCGAATATGCGCCTTCGTTTATCTGATAGAAGTATCCGCTTTCGTATTGGTACTCATCGTCGATAGGGGGAACGGGATCGTCGCCACCAAACATCATAGGTACAGCAACTACCGCTGCCATAAGCATTATTGCAAAGCAGGCTGCAATAGAACCCCACTTGAGCCAAGCGTTCTTTTTTACTGCTTTTGCGCGAGTTGCGCCACTAACGAGATCATCATCGATATGACCTACAGCGTTTACGATTCTCGGTGTTTTCATATTTCAATACCCTCCTTGATTAAAAAATCTTTTAGTTTAGTTCGAGTGTGATGCAACATATTCTTGACCTTGCTTTCGGTGAAATCATAACGTCTTGCTATATCACCGATAGAATCAAAGAAATAGTATTTGCGAATAAATACATCGCGGATTTCACTTTTTTCATTTCGCAGAAAGTCGCTTATTAGTTTTCCAATATCTTCGTCACTTACCCCGTCTGCGATGCTCTCATCTGATAAGACTTTAGCGAGCTCATCGAGCGAAACAATGGTAGCATGTGAACGTTTTTGTCTTGACATGGCTTCAAGCCGTTTGAGCGATAGATTTCTTGTTATCTTACATACAAAAGCCATAAAGTTGTTTGGTCTTGCAGGTGGAATTGCGTTCCATACACCGATATAAGTATCATTCACGCATTCTTCCGAATCCTCGTTATTATTCAAGATGTTATAGGCAACACTATGGCAGAGCTTTCCGTATTTAATATCTGTCTGCTTGATTGCTTCTTCATCTCGTGCGAAATACAGTTCTATGATGTTCAAATCATTCAATGTTGGTCACCTCCTTATTTGACCTAAAAGCGCTTTCACCCTATAAGTACGTTTTTTTCGCCTTTGGTCTCAAATTTTCAAGAACTTCTTTATATTATTATCATACTTTTTCGAAAAATCTTGAACATAATTAGAATAGGACGCCACCGAAGCGGCGCCTGCATATAAAAACAACGGCAAGAAATTATCACTTTCCTGCCGTTGCTTATTATTCTGTTTGGTATCAAAACGGTATCAAAAAATCGCTTTGAGTGCCGAAAACCCTTGATATATAAGGCTTTTTCGACTTGCGTTTATTATTCCCACTCAATAGTGCCCGTAGGCTTGGGAGTAATATCGTAAAGAACGCGGTTGATTCCCTCAACCTCATTTGTGATTCTTGCGCAGATCTTGTGGAGCACTGCGTAAGGGATCTCCTCGATGGTTGCTGTCATCGCATCCTTTGTGTTTACCGCGCGAATGATAGCGGGCCAACCCTCGTAACGGCTGTCGTCCTTAACTCCTACGCTCTTTATGTCGGGAATTACTACGAAATACTGCCATACCTTTTCGTTGAGTCCGCAAACATCAAATTCCTCACGGAGAATTGCGTCTGCCTCGCGGAGCGCGTGGAGACGGTCACGGGTAATAGCACCGAGACATCTTACTCCGAGTCCGGGACCGGGGAAGGGCTGACGGTAAACCATTGCGTGCGGAAGACCGAGTGCCTCACCGACCACGCGAACCTCGTCCTTGAAAAGAAGCTTGATAGGCTCAACAAGCTCGAACTGAAGGTCCTCGGGAAGTCCGCCAACGTTGTGGTGAGACTTTACAGCCTTTTTGCCCTCTGCCTGCTTTACGCTCTCAAGTATATCGGGATATATCGTACCCTGTGCAAGATACTCAACCCCCTCAAGCTTTCTTGCCTCTTCGGCAAAGATCTCGATAAACTCCTTACCGATTATCTTTCTCTTGGTTTCGGGATCACTGACACCCGCCAAAAGATCAAGATAGCGGTCGGTAGCGTCGATGTAGATGAGGTTTGCATCGAGATTCTTTCCGAATATCTCGATTACCGCCTCGCTTTCACCCTTACGCATGAGTCCGTGGTTTACGTGAACGCAAACGAGCTGCTTGCCGATTGCCTTGATCAAAAGAGCTGCAACTACCGAGGAGTCAACTCCGCCGGAGAGTGCGAGAAGCACCTTTTTATCACCGACCTGCGCGCGTATTTCCTTGATCTGCTCGTCGATAAAAGCGTTTGCGAGATCAAAATTTGTAATTCTTTCCATAGTTTCGGGACGAAGATTGTTCTGCATAAGTTTGCCTCCGGTATCAGTTGGTGTAGTTGTCAAAATATCCTTGAACGAGTACAACAGGGGTACCCTTATCACCGGAGCCGCTTGTCAGGTCGCAGAGCGAGCCGATAAGGTCGGTAAGCTGACGAGGAGTTGTACCCTGAGAAGCCATGTTTCCGACAAGGCTGGAGCCGTCCTTTGCCTTGATTGATGCGGAAATAGCCGCCTTGAGCTCTTCTCCGGAGAGATTTGCATAGTCGTTATCCGCGAGATATTTGAGCTTAAGCTCGTTGGGGGTACCGATGAGTCCGTCTGTGAATGCGGGAGAAACAACCGGGTCTGCAAGCTCCCAGATCTTACCCTGAGGATCCTTGAATGCACCGTCACCGTAGACCATTACCTCTACGTGCTTGCCGGTTGCATCGAGAATGTTCTTTTGGATAGCCAAAACGAGATCCTTGCACTCGCGAGGGAAGAGCTTGATCTTGTCCTCGGTGGACTTGTTAGAGCCCAAAAGACCGTATTTTTCGTTGCATCCGCTTCCGTTTACGGGTGCGTTCATAAGGTCATCGAGAGAGCAAACCGCTTTTGCGCCGTTAGCGAGAAGGATTCTCTTGGTACGCGCACGGGTGTGAATATCGCAGTTGATAATGCGATCTGCAAAGGGAAGGATCGCCTTTGCCTGATTTGCGAAGATTATTTCTACGTCTGCGCCGCATTTCTTAACAAGGTTGCCGTAATACTCAACGTAATCAACGCCTGTAAATTCGTGCTTTTCGTATCCGAAGAGCTCACGATACTTTTCAAGGGTCAGAACGTCGGAGTAGGGGTTTACGCCCGACTCGTCGATGGCGTCCATAGTAACGAGGTGGTTTCCAACCTCGTCGGAGGGATAGCTGAGCATAAGAACGACTTTTTTGCAGCCCTTTGCAATTCCGCGAAGGCAGATTGCAAAACGGTTTCTGGAAAGAATGGGAAAAATTACACCGACAGTCTCTCCTCCGAGCTTTGCTTTTACGTCAGCGGCAATATCGTCAACCGTGCAGTAGTTACCCTGAGCGCGAGCAACGATAGACTCTGTCAAAGCAATGACGTCGCGGTCGCGAAGCTCAAAGCCATCCGACTCTGCTGCTTCAAGCACGCTTTCGGTTACCATTTTTGCGAGGTCATCGCCCTCTCTGAAGATGGGGCAACGGATTCCTCTTGATACTGTGCCGACTTTTCTGGTTTTTTCCATATATAACACTCCTAAAAATAGATTCGTGTATCTGTGGGCAAAACAGCCCAAAATAAAATTGCATTTTATTATAGCAAAAAACTTAAAAATTTTCAATATATATTTCAAAATTTTTTCAAAAAAATTACATTTTTTGACGTTTTGCATTATATCACTCTATATATTATTTGTCGATACGCGTGAAAAAACACCAAAAAGATTTCATGGAAAAGAAAAAATCCTCTAATCAATCGCTTGCTTGTTTTAATGCGGTGTTAATAATGTTGCTTGGATATTAACGGTAGGTGCTTGACAAATTATTTTCAAAGGAGTATAATGAATCTTGGATTTTGTCAAAGATGATCAAAAAAAGGAGGGAAGGGTCTTGGAAGCAAACGCAAAAAAGAGAGGCAGAAAAAAGGACAAAAAGTGGATCAAGCCGCGACACAAGGTGATAAGAAGTCTGCTTTGGGTATTCTTTAAGCCTTACATTCGTTGCAAATACGGGCTTAAGGTAGAAAAGTTCACCGGAAAAGAAGCCGGGCCGTATCTTATTCTGCTCAACCATCAAACCCCGTTTGATCAATTTTTCGTCAGCCTATCGTTTAAAGATCCGGTATATTATCTTGCAACAGAGGATATTTTCTCGCTCGGCTGGGTATCGTCGCTTATTCGATATCTTGTCGCTCCGATACCGATCAAAAAGCAGACCACGGATGTCAGAGCGGTTCTTAACTGCATAAAGGTTTCAAGGGAGGGCGGAACTATCGCCATCGCTCCCGAGGGAAACAGAACGTACAGCGGAAGAACCGAGTATATGAGCCCTGCCATCGTGCCGCTTGCAAGAAAGCTTGGATTGCCGATATTGCTTTACCGCATCGAGGGTGGATACGGCAAGGAGCCCAGATGGGCAGATAAGGTGCGCCGAGGAGTTATGAGCGCGCGCGTATCCGAGGTCATCATGCCCGATGAATACGGAGCGATGAGCGATGAGGAGCTTTTTGAGCGCATTCAAAACGGCTTGTACGTTAACGAGGCACAGCTCGATCGCGAATACCGTCACAAGAAGCTCGCTGAATATATGGAGAGAGCAATATACGTTTGTCACGAATGCGGACTTTCAACCTTTGAGAGCCACGGTGACACGATGGAATGTAAAAAATGCGGCAGAATAGTGCGCTATCTTCCAACAAAAGAGCTCCGCGGAGAGGGCTTTGAGCTTCCGTTTAGATTTGTTGCCGATTGGTATGACTATCAGGCAAGCTTTATGAACAATCTGAATCTGCTTGAGCTTGTCGACGAGCCGATGTATTGCGAAGAGGTATCTGTTTGTGAGGTAATACCCTGCGTAAAGAAGATCAAGCTTTGCGAGAACGCCAAGCTGTCTCTTTTCGGCGACCGAATGGAGATGGAAATGAACGGAGAAAAAATGTTGCTCAGTCACGACGAAACCCTTGCGGTAACGGTGCTCGGACGCAACAAGCTGAATGTTTATTCCGGCGCAAAGATCTATCAGATAAAGGGATCGAAGAGGTTTAATGCTCTTAAATACGTTCACGTTTATCACAGATACAAGAACATAAAAAAAGGCGAAGAAAGTGCCTGCTTCTTGGGACTCTAAGCCTCCAACACAACATAAAAGCAAGCGACTTGTGCCACCTATGGGAGGCGCGAGTCGCTTTTTGTGTGTCAATAGGTTGACAAAGAGCTGTTTGTATGATAGAATTGATTTAGATGACGTGCCATAGGCACTAAAAGCGACAAAGGAGACAAAAATGGACAAAATAGCGGTTTTGATCCCTTGCTATAACGAAAGTATGACGGTTGCAAAGGTCGTCACCGATTGGAAGGCGGCTCTTCCTGAGGCAACCGTGTACGTATACGATAATAACTCAACGGACGGCACGGCGGAGATAGCGGAAAAGGCCGGCGCAGTCGTACGTTACGAATATAGTCAGGGAAAGGGAAACGTTATCCGCAGAATGTTCCGCGAAATAGACGCGCAGGTCTATCTGATGGTGGACGGAGATGATACCTATCCCGCAGATCACGCGCGCGAGATGGCGGATCTTGTGTTGTATAAGCAGTCTGATATGGTAATAGGGGACAGACTCTCCTCTACGTATTTTACCGAAAACAAGCGTAGATTCCACAACTTTGGAAACTCGATCGTGCGTTTCGGTATAAACACGCTTTTCCACTCAAAAATACGCGACGTTATGACGGGGTGTCGTGCGTTCAGCTATGAATTTGTAAAAACGTTTCCGGTTTTGAGCGCAGGATTTGAAATAGAGACCGAGATGACTATTCACGCACTTGATAAGAACATGAAGGTCGATCACGTTATCATTCAGTACAGAGACAGACCCGAGGGAAGCACGTCGAAGCTCAACACGGTCAAGGACGGACTTAAGGTGCTGCGCACGATCCTCACTCTGCACAGAAACTACAAGCCCTATTCATTCTTCGCTTTGATCAGTGCCTTTTTGATCCTCCTTTCAACCGCGTTCTTTATTCCGATCCTTGTTACATACATAAAAACCGGACTCGTTCCGAATTTCCCCACACTGATTGTGTGCGGATTTACCGCAATAGCGGCGCTCATGTCATTCTTTACCGGGCTCCAGCTTCAAAATGCCGTGCAGAAGAACAAGCAGGATTTTGAGCTTGAGCGAATAAGAACTTACCGGCACTATCAACAACTTATGAAAGAGCAGGAAAAGAGCGATGATTAAAACCGTTAAAAGCTGGTTTAACGATCACCCCAGGGTAAAGATCGCCATGATCGTGCTATTTGCAATAGCGGCAGGCTTCTTTGTCATATCGGGAATGACCGATAAAAGATATTATCGCCTTTATCTTGCCATTGGCATAGCACTTGTATATGCCTTTCGCCCTAAATCCGCTATTCACAATACCACATGTGAAAAGAAAAGTCTAGATAAGACAGTTATCGCGGCGATAATAGCGGCAATTACGATCCTTACCTGCGTTATTCCTATGGATAAGCTCCCGCTTTGGAACGGCGAGATACCGGGACACAGAAACCAGTATGAGCTTATGGCGGAATCAATACTTGACGGGCGCATAGATTTCAACTACAACGAGGAGGATCAGCTCGCGAGCCTCAAAAACCCCTACGATCCGGATGAGCGTAAGGAGGCGGGTGTTTCATATCACTGGGACCACGCGTACTACGAAGGAAATTACTATATGTATTTCGGTGTAGTTCCGGTTTTCCTTTTGTTTATTCCGTATAATCTGTTAACGGGCGGATTGCCGCTGACGACCTATAACGCCACGCAAATATTCGTCGCGTTCATCATAGCGGGAATATTTACGCTTTTTTATCTGTTGGCGCGGCTATTCTTTAAGAAGCTTCCGTTCAGCGTTTATCTTGCGCTTTCGATCGCATTTTCGGTCATGAGCGTGTGGTACAGCATTGCAGAGCCTGCGCTTTACTGTACCGCGATCACATCCGCTATTGCTTTGATGGTGTGGAGTATGTATTTCTTCGTCAGAGCGGTGTGGGGAGAGACGCGCGAAAATAAACAGATTCTTTTTGCCGCGATAGGTGCTTTGCTCGGAGCACTCGCCTTTGGTTGCAGACCTCCGATAGCGCTTGCAAACATCGTAGTCATACCGATGCTCGTTGTCTTTTTGAAGCAGCGCAAATTCAGCTTCAAATTACTTGGAAAGCTAGCGCTTGCCGCGCTTCCGTATGTTGTTGTCGGCGTGCTGCTGATGATGTATAACTACGCAAGATTTGAGGATCCCTTTGAATTCGGTCAGGCTTATCAGTTGACGGTTGCCGACCAGCATCTTTATAAGGTAAAGCTCAATTCCGAAACTATAATCCGTGTGATAAACGAATCCGGAAAATATTTCTTCGGTGTGGGCACACTTAACGCAAAGTTCCCCTACATCAAGACCACAAGCCTTTTCTACAATTTCCCGATACTCATAATGTGTCTTGGCATCTGCAAGGGCGGAGCGATCAAGGACATGAAAAAGACAAAGACCCTGCCGTTTGTTATAACCCTCTTGGTTTCGGTGTTTGTCATTACCGCAATGGACATCGTCTGGTCGCCCTATCTGCTTGAAAGATACCGAATGGATATATATTTCCTTATGGGAATAGCGTGCTTTACCGTCATCGGATTCTGGTACAATTCCTGCTCCGAGGAAAAGCGCAGAGTGCTGGCATCGGTTGCGGTCGTTTTTGCAATATTTACCGTTGTCTTGGCATATTTGCTTTGCGTGCAGACAATAGGAAATTACTACCCCGAAAAGGTCACCGAATATGCTACAAGACTCAGACTGACAAGATCATTATAAAAGCAAAAGCCACTTGCATAAGCAAGTGGCTTTTTTGATTAAACAAACGGTGTGCCGAATACCGTAACCATCAATGCGTACATCAAAGGAATTGAGATAACGCAAAGTGTGTGCGAGATCATCGCCATGCTGGCTCCCGTTTCGGGGCTTCCGCCGAATGCTTCGGGGAATATTATGGTGTTAAGACCTATCGGCATCGCTGTAGCGAAGAAGGTCAGAAAGAGTATGTCGTTGTCTATCGAAAGTCCGAGAAGCGTGTTCGCGAGCGTTTTCAAAGCAAACGTGAACAGCACAACAGCCGAGGGCAAAACTACAAGGCGCAGGGCGGTCACAATGTAAACCTTGTACTTTTTCAGCATCGAGGAGAAATCGTACTTTGCAATGGTAACTCCCGCAAGCAGCATCGCAACGGGACCCATGCAGACCTTAAGTGTATCAAGAGAATTGGTGAAAACTACGGGCAAGTGCTTTCCAAGTCCGCTAAGACCCACGGCAACGCCCAAAAGCATCGCAACGGTTGGAGGGTTCAAGAGGCTCTTGAATGATCCGCCCTTCTTTTCTGTGCTCGGAGTCATAACGCTGATTCCCCAAGAGTTTATCACCAGCGAAAAGGGAAGGTAGAAAAGCTTATAATACGAAAGAATTACATCTCCGAACATCGCAAGGACAATAGGGTCACCCATGTATCCGCCGTTGGCAAATGCTAATGCATAGGCGTATATTCCGCGCTCGGAGGATTTTTCCTTTATAAAAAACCGAGAGAGAATGGTTGCTGCAATCACGGCAAAAGCAACGCCGATCGAGGCTAAAACGATGTTGATCAAATGCTCTCCGATCGTTTCAACCGTGCAAAAGCGCGCCATCGTCATAAATCCGAGGGCGGGGCAGAATACCCATGTCTCAAGCTTTGCCATTACCTTGCTTGCGCTGTCGGGCAGGATCTTGCATTTTGTCAACATAAAGCCTACCGCTATACATATAAAAAGCGTCAGCATGGGTGTTAGAGTGGCTGTAAATGTGGTCATTGGTCTTTCCTCGTGATTTTATAGAGAATTCTTTAATACATCAATGCAAATGTGTTGTCGTCCGAATATTCGATCTCCTCAGATATAATGCTTGCAATTCTTGCCACATCGTATAGGGAGCTTGCCCCCTCGGAGAAAGCAGTGGAAGAAAGCAATCTTTCGCAAAAGAGACAGAAAGATAACCTCTCGCGAAAATCCTCATAGCTAAGAGATTCGGTGCAGTGGCGATAGATCAGATACGCCAAAAACCTTTCGGAATACTCATCTGTACCGTTAGAGCGATGCTTGCATGAGTATTTCATAAACAGATTTTTGTGGTTGGGATCAAGGTATTCAAGCGCGGATAGCTTTTCTAACCATTCGCTGTCGTTGCCTGCGATTATTGAGTGAACAGAGTAGATTTTTTCAAGACGCTTTTGGTATCCGAGAGCCCCATCCTTTAAAATTTCGTATATATCGTCGCGAAGACTCCGAGCATCAAAATCAATGCCGTCCTCCTGTGCGCCAATCTCTCCGATGTGTTCAAAATTGTTATAATTTGGCGAATCAAGGATCACTCTTGCCGCCTCGGGGCAGGAGGCTCCAATGCCCATCTCGGCAATGCTTGAGAAGTTGTAAAATCTGGGATGCTCGCGGCATATATCGCAAAGGTGATCTTCCCCTATGTTTAAAATGATTTCACACAGCCCACATTCGTTAAGATGCGGACATCTTTCACTTTTATCAAGCTTGAAATGAGGAGTCCCATCCATGGATATACTGTCAGCAATCACAGACTTGTATCCGCAATCAAGATTTTTATATTTTTGAAGAGTGTCCTGATCAATATCTATTTCCCAGCCGACGCAGCAGCTATGCTCACATTTGTCGGCAATGCATCTGAATTGCTTGTAGTAGGACGGCGCGTAGAGCTTCATGATGTTTCCTCTTGGCTTTTGTCGAAAAATCGAATATTGAACACATTATAGCACGTTGTGTGCAGAAAGTCAATCGCAAAATCCGTCTATTTTTAAGAAGAGTAAATGCAATAATTTGTTTGTTTTTGGCATAAAACAGAGCCATAAAACACGACGCAGCTTCACGCCTCTCCTACCCACAAACAAAAATATCGGATAGCCGCTTGGCTATCCGATATTTTTGCCTTAAACGAGTGAAAAGGTCAAAAATCGAGGTAATTGCGAACAAAAGGTCAACTTATTTTTTACTTTTTCTTTTGTTCTTTCGCTTCATTCTTTTTTCTTGCGTCTTTTTTAGATTCTTTTCCCAAAGATCCGCATGTTCGACGTAAATTTCGTATGATCCCTTATAAGATATCAAATAAATACTACTAGGGCCGTGATTCAACGGTGGAAACTGGCCGATTGTTCCAATCCATATACCGCCTAATATATACAGCCACCAATTAGGAAAGAACCAAGCGGTAAGTAACAACAATAAGTTTGATAAAAGCAATGAGTAAGTTACTGCGGAATACCACCATCGCTCTTTTAATATTTTTCTCATAAGGTAATAACGTATTCCATATTCATCAAGTATAAACCAACTAATAGGACTTAAAATTATCATGATCACACACATTATCCAAATGTTTGTTGATGGCAAAGCAACCGCCTCCTTTCCTTGCTATATTATATCACACTTTCACAAATAAATCAAGGCGTAAGCCTTGTATATCATCCGCAACATGTTGCGGTATATCATCAACACGAAGTGTTGTATATCATCAAGCCGCAGGTAGATGCACGCTGACGCGTGATGAGATACAGCCCCAAAGGGGCTGATGATATGCACGACTGCGTCGTGATGATATGCCAAGCCTGCGGCTTGGATAAACAAAAACAGAACATTTGTCGGTAGACAAATGTTCTGTTTTTGTTGGCAGGGGCAGAAGGGCTCTGAACCTAACATTTGCCCCGACGGAGCAAATAGCGAGTTTGCATGACAGCCTTAACGCTGTCATTTTTCGCGCAAGCGCTCAAAAGCGCAAACGTCGCCACGCGCTCGCTACGCTCGCCGTGGGTTCTCGCCTCTCCCGCGCGCTAGCAAAAAAGAAGAGGATGGTCATCGACCATCCTCTTCTTTTTTGGCAGGGGCAGAAGGGCTCGAACCCACGACCCACGGTTTTGGAGACCGGTACTCTACCAACTGAGCTATACCCCTATTTTTTGCCGCATTACTCGCGACCGATATATTATATCACACAATCCGAAAAAAAACAAGACCTTTTTAAAAAAAATCAAAAATATTTTGTTCGCGACAAAAAAACAGAAAAATCCGCATGATTTTTTGCTGAATTTATGAGGTAATTCCTCCCAAAAGCGAAAAAGAACATTATATTATATTGACAAAAAAATTTATTAATGATATAATAATGTAGTTATATGGCTACACGGCGAAAAAACAGTCGCTCTTTCTCAAACAACAAAAGAGAAGAGGATGGAATTTTGCGGTCGATGTAACCGCATACCCGTTCACGGATCCAACACAAATCCGTGAAGATGATTCGCGAAGTATACGTGTTACATAAATAACGAATATGGAGGGACGTATGTCCAGACGAACAAAACAGGAAATCGATAGTAATTCTACTCCGAAAGACACGGGGTCATCTTTTGTGTGTGCCAACGCCGATGGCGCAGTAACAGAAGAATACAACTTCGAAATGTCTGAAGAGGTTAAGGACAGAATAGAACACACCCAAAACAAGCATTGCTATATCAGCGAGGACTCCCTGTCTGATCTCAAGGTGCTTGGCAAGCCGGGCGCGTGGTGCCGCTTTGTAAAAAGAGCTATAGATATTTTGGCATCGTTTTTCGCAATAATGCTTCTTTTGTTGCCTGCTTTGATCATTATGCTGGTGGTTTTTATTGACGATCCGGGCAAGGTTTTCTTTAGGCAGTATCGTGTCGGCAAAGACGGTAAAAGATTTAAGCTGTATAAATTCCGCACAATGAAAAAGGAAGCGCCAAAGTACATGTCGACAATGGAGTTTAATGATCCCGATAAGTATATAACCAGAGTCGGACATTTCTTAAGAAAGTCCTCGCTTGATGAGATTCCTCAGCTCTTCAATGTTTTGAAGGGTGATATGAGTATAGTTGGCCCCAGACCACTCATCTCTGATGAATATGAAATACATCAAATGAGAACAAAGCTCGGCGTGTATAGTATAAGACCCGGAGTAACCGGATTGGCACAGATCAACGGCCGTGATACGGTAGATCCCGAAACAAAAGTAAGGTGGGATCACAAGTATTTGGAAACAATCGGTTTCGTAACAGATCTGAAGATCCTATTCTCCACCATACCGAAGGTGTTTGGGCACGACGGAATGGTAGAGGGGTACTCGATACATCCGGAAAACGAGGTACATAACGAAACCAGGGAGTCATGCGATGAGGAAGAGAATGACTCGCAAGAAAAGCAAGAAGAGGGTGCTCACGTGTGAGATCACGCATTGCCGTGATGTAATACAAAGCAAACAATTGTTGCACAGCGCCTTGCAAATGCAAGGGTAGAATCTAAAAAACACAGAACGGCGGAGACAATGTAAGCATGAAAAAAAGAGTAATGGTGATAGCCAACGATACCACATATGTGCATAACACGCGGCGCGAAACGATAGAGCGCTTGCTTGAGATGGGATATGAGGTGATTGTTGTATCCGAGGCGGCGATGCATAGGGACGAATTTGTCGAAATGGGATGTGAAATGGTTGACGTGATCACGCCCAGACAGGGAACAAATCCGTTAAATGATGCAAAGCTGTTTTTTCAATACTTGAAGATTCTGAAAAAGCATAAGCCTAATATAGTGTTAAGCTTCAATATAAAGCCTAACGTTTACGGCGGCTTTGCTTGTAAATTGCGCGGCATTACATACCTTGCAAACGTTACGGGATTGGGAACCGCGTTGGAAACGCCCGGAAAAATGCAAAAGCTGACGAAAATGCTATATAAAATCGGCGTTTCGGGAGCCAAATGCGTGTTTTTTCAAAATTCAGAAAACGAACAGTTCTTCCGCGATAAGAAAATGCTCTCAAAAAAATCCAAAGTGTGTCTTCTGCCGGGATCAGGAGTCAATCTTGACTCTCACCCGGTGTTGCCATATCCCGACGAGAAAAAAATGCATTTTTTATTTGTTGCAAGAATGATGAAGGAAAAGGGAATAGATCAATATCTGGAGGTTGCGGAATATTTCAAGGCTAAAAGAGATGATATGGTATTCCATATATGTGGCGGATGTGATGATGCCAAGTACGAAGAAATACTTAACGATGCTCAAAAAAGAGGTGTCGTAGAGTATCATGGTCAGCAAAAGGATATGGTGCCGTTCTTGAAGCAGGCAGCGATGATAGTTCATCCGTCGTACTATCCCGAGGGGATGAGCAACGTATTGCTTGAAGCGGCTTCAATAGGAAGACCCGTTATCGCAACCAACCGTAGCGGATGTCGCGAGACGGTTGACGACGGAGTGAGCGGATATATCGTTCCCATAAAGGAGACACAGCCTATAATCGATGCAATGGAGAGGTTTTTGGCTTTGCCTTTGGAGGCGCGCAGAGATATGGGCCTTGCCGGCAGAGCGAAGATGGAAAAGGAATTTGATAGGCAGATCGTCGTGGAGAGTTACATAAGGGAGATTGAAGCCTGATGGATTACAAAAAAATATTTAAGAGCCGAAAGCTAAGGCATGCAATTTTGAGAGGATTAAGCGTGGTTCCGGACAAAACGATGCTTAAAATCCAATACAAGATAAAGCATGGGCGCAAGCTTGATTTGAAGAATCCTAAAAGATTTACCGAAAAGCTGCAGTGGTACAAAATAAACTATCGAAACGACATTCTTCATCAGTGTGTTGATAAGTACGGGGTGCGTGAGTACGTAGAAAGTAAGGGTCTAGGCGAAATGTTGGTTAAACTGTACGGTGTGTATCAAACCGTCGATGATATCGATGTTTCGGCGTTGCCTGAAAGGTTCGTGCTGAAGACCACCAATGGAGGCGGGGGTCTTAATGTTTATATTTGTAAAGATAAAAGTACTTTCGATAAGGAAAAAGTGAAGAATTTGATAGGAAGTCTGAGAGAGTACAAGCGTCGAGACGCCGGTAGAGAATGGGCATATGTGAGTGTCAAGCCGAAAATAATCGTCGAGGAATACCTTGAAAATCCCGAGAACCCTGATGCCGGAATAAATGACTACAAATTTCTGTGCTTTGACGGAAAGCCGGAATACGTAATAGTTGATGCTAACAGGTATGTAAATCACAAGCGTAATTTTTACAATATAGATTGGACATACATAGATGTTTCGAGCGATCACGAAAACTTTGGAGACTCTATGACAAGGCCCGTGGGATATGAGGATATGGTGGCAGCGGCGACCAAGCTTTCGGAGGGGTTCCCATTTGTCAGAGTGGATTTGTACAGCGTAAAAGGAAAGGCCTATTTCGGAGAGCTGACCTTTTACCCTTGGAGTGGATATGTCGAGTTCACTCCGGATGAATTCGACTTTGAGCTTGGAGAAAAAATTGTATTACCCGAGGTAAAAAAATGAAGATTACTTTTGTGTCCGGATCCATGGGCAGAGGCGGCGCGGAAAGGGTTGTATCTATCCTTGGCAATCACTATGCCGAAGAAGGACATGACGTTGAAATATGTACGATATTACACTCTAACGTTGATTATAAGCTTGACGAACGCATAAAGGTAACCGATCTTTCTCGCGATAGCGTTGGATTAAAAAAGGATCTTGTGCCCCTGCTGCGCAGGATCCGCAGACACATCAAAGAGACAAAACCTGACGTGGTGGTTTCTTTTATGGCTCAGATCGCCTTGCTCGTCGGATTATCAATAAAAGGACTTAAAATGCGCCATATAGTATCCGAGCGCATCGATCCTTCTATGGTAAAAAGAGGTAAGATATACGAAGCCGTTTTACATCATATTTACGCGACCGCAGAGACGGTGGTGTTGCAGACAAAACGCGCATATAATTATTTTCCCGCAAAGGTGCAGAAAAAGAGCACTATCATACTTAACCCCATAGATGTAAAAGCCTATGCGTCCGAGGAAAAATCAAAACGCATAGTTACAGCCGGAAGACTTGAGGCACAAAAGAATCATAAGATGCTGATAAACGCATTTGAGGCATTGATGGATAAATATCCGGAACATGTTCTTGAAATATATGGCGAGGGTAATTTGTTCTCGGAACTTGAAGAGTATATAGCCGATAAAGGTCTCGATACCCGAGCTTTTCTCAAGGGAAATTCTCCCAAGATTCACGAGGACATCGCATCTGCGGAGCTGTTCGTTCTTCCTTCGGATTTTGAAGGGTTGTCCAACGCACTGCTTGAGGCGATGATGATGGGGCTTCCCGTCATTTCAACCGCGTGCTCGGGATCGGATGAAACGATTGCCGACGGCGAAAACGGAATGCTTGTTCCCGTTGGAGACGAGGCTGCGCTCATCTGCGCTATGGATAAAGTGCTGTCTGATCCTGCTTTACGTCAAAAAATCAGTGACGGAGCTAAAGCGAGCGCAGAGCAATTCAAAACAGAAAATGTTATCAAACAGTGGGATAAGGTCATACTCGGATAACGGAAAGGTTTAATCATGTTCAAGGAGCTTTTAAAAAAGGCAAGCCATTTATTGCCCGACAAGACGTACATAAAGCTTAAATATTATTCCCGCATGGGAAGATTCCCCGATTTAAAGAATCCCAAAACATTTAATGAAAAGCTTCAGTGGCTGAAGCTATATAATCGCAGACCCGAATACACGCGCATGGTCGATAAATATGAAGCAAAGAAGTACGTTGCGGAGATCATAGGAGAGGAATACATTATCCCTACCCTGGGCGTGTGGGACAAATTTGACGATATTGATTTTGCTGCTCTCCCCGATCAGTTTGTGCTCAAATGTACTCACGACAGCGGTGGACTTGTAATCTGCAGAGATAAGAGTAAGCTCGACATAGATGCAGCAAGGAAAAAGATTGAAAAATGCCTTAAAGAGAATTACTATTGGCAAGGACGTGAGTGGCCGTACAAAAACGTAAAGCCGAGAATCATTGCCGAAAAATTCATGGTGGATGAAAGCGGATACGACTTGAAAGACTATAAATTTCTCACGTTTGATGGGGAAATTAAAATGTTTTTTGTTGAACGAGACAGGGCAAAAGGGCACAACGGACACACGGTGGATTTTTTTGATGCTGATTTTAATCATATACCGATGACTGTTGACGGCTATCCCTATACGGATCCTCCATACTATAAGCCGGAAAATTTCGATAAAATGGTGGAGTTTGCGTCTAAGCTCAGTTCGGGAATCCCACACCTTCGTGTGGATTTTTATAATGTTAATGGAAAAATATATTTTGGAGAGATGACATTCTTTCAAGCTTCCGGAACAATTCATTTCTCGCCTGAATCATGGGACCAAACGCTCGGCGACTGGATCAAATTGCCGCAAAAATGAAAGAAGAGAAAATATGAATAAGATTGTTAGATTTTTGAAATATCCACGATTTAGATTTTCAATCTTAAGCTCGCGGGGTTTTTATAAAAATGTGCCTGACGAGAAACATGTAAAAAAGGCCTACCGTCTTGCTTTTGGGAAAGAGCTTGATCTTGATAACCCACAGACCTTTAATGAGAAGCTTCAGTGGTTAAAGATACATAACCGCAAGCCCGAATACACAACTATGGTGGACAAATACGAGGTGAAAAAATACGTTTCGGATATCATTGGAGAGGAATACGTGATTCCAACGCTTGGCGTATGGGACAAATTCGAAGATATAGATTTCGATTCTTTGCCGAATCAATTTGTGCTTAAATGTACGCATAACAGTGGAGGCATTGTGATATGTAAGGATAAGAGTAAATTGGATGTTGCTACGGTTAAGAAAAAGATCAACAAGAGACTGAAACGCAATTATTATTGGTCTAGCAGGGAATGGCCGTATAAAAACGTAAAGCCGAGGATAATAGCGGAGACATATGTGGAAGATAAAGCACATCCGGAGCAGATTTCTCTTTTGGTATACAAAATAATGTGCTTTGATGGTGTCCCCAAAATTATACAGACTATACAAGGGGATAAAACTCCTGCAGAGACGATTGATTACTTCGATACAGAGTGGAATCTGCTTGATATGAGGCAAAACTATCCTAACAGCACTCAGCCGTTGGAACGCCCAAAATCTCTTGAGCAAATGCTTTCTTTTGCGAAGGATATGAGTGTAGGACATCCTTTTTTGAGAGTGGATTTTTATGAACGCGAAGGATTTCCTTTGTTCTCTGAATTTACCTTTTTCTCTGATTCAGGCATGGCTGCTTTTCATCCTGAAGAATGGGACGTAATGCTGGGTGAGTGGATTAATTTACCGAATTAAAGTACATTATAACCGTGAAGGAGAATTGTTATGAATGAAATGTATACCCCTTTGGTGTCTGTTTATACTTGTGTATATAACATGGCGGACAAGATCCATCGCGTTTTTGATTCGATGAAGGCTTTGAATTATAAAAATATAGAACATATAATTGTAAATGATGGCTCTACCGACAACGTGGATCAGCTTATCGAAAAATACATAAGCGAAGTTACTTTTCCTGTCAAGTATTTCAAAAAAGAAAACGGTGGTAAGCACACGGCGTTAAATATGGCATGGGATAATGCACTTGGAGAGTTTATGATACAATGCGATGCCGATGATGAGCTTACCCCGCAATCTGTTACTTTTTTGGTTGAAACGTATTATTCAATCCCTGAGAAAAAAAGAAGCGAATATTGGTGTGTACAAGGAGCATGCAGGACACAGTACGGAGAGTTTGTGGGAGACAAATATCCGGAAAATATAAATGAATTACCTTGGCGGGAAGCAGCAAAACTTGCATCAATGTGTAAAGGAGAACGAATAGGCCTTCAAAAAAGAGAACTGCTTTTGCCATATAGATTTCCTGAAGTTGTTGGTGCAGCACATATTCCTGAGGGTATAATTTGGGGAAGAATTAACAACGAATACGGCACATATTATACGAACGAAGTAGTTAGGGTATATTATGTCAATGAAGGTAACAATTTGACATCAAAAAAGAAGACCAGGAAACAATACGCTAGTGCGGCATATTGGTATAAATACCAGTTAATGAATCCGGAAGTATATTCAGTTAATATATTGACTCTTGTAAAATACGCACTTTTATATTGTATTTCGTGGAACAAATACAAAGAAAACAACTCTTACCTTGTCGGTTCGTTGTGGCAAAAGATTATGTTGACTGTTCTATACCCAATTGCTTTTATAGGAGCATATGCTATTCGCTATATAAAACACATAAGGTGATATGGGGATTATTAAAAATGAAACTATTATTTTTAAGCGGAAATCTTTGTAACGGCGGGGCGCAGAGAGTTATCTCTGTTGTGTCGAGCAAGTTAGCAGATAAGGGGCATGACGTGTCGCTTATCTTGTTTGCAAGAAACGAAAAAGAATATCCTCTGTCTGACAAGGTGAAGATATATTCGCTTGGAGAGAGCTTTGAGGAATATTCAAAGATTTCCGAATTCGAGCGGATCAAGATGCTTCGCGCACTCATAAAACAGATCGGTCCCGATGCGGCAGTCGGCTTTTTGGAGGGCGGATACGGGCTTTATTTGTCGTCATTTGGGATGAAGTTCCCGAAGATCGCATCTGCAAGGATCGATCCTGTATATATACTTAATGCCAAAGGTTTGAGAGCAAAAATCAATCTGCGATGGTTTGCTTCTGCCAATGCTGTTGTACTTCAAACAACCGAGCAAGCAGATCACGTCAAGCATATGAATTGGAAGAACAAGACAGTCATTGCCAATCCCGTGTCTCAGGCGGCTCTTGAGTACCCCGAGCATGACTATGAGAGACCGTGCAAGAGGCTCGTTATGGCGGGCAGACTTGACGATCAAAAAAATTATAAGATGGCGATAACGGCAATGAAGACCATACACGAAAGCTATCCCGATGTCATTCTTGATATTTTTGGAAAGGGCGGAGAAGAGGAAGACCTTCGTGCTTTTATCATGAGCAACGGTCTTGAAGGCTGTGTAACTCTTAAGGGCTGGACGCAGAATGTTGCGGACGAGTATGCAAAGAGTGACATTTATCTCATGACCTCGGATTGCGAGGGAATGCCCAATGCGCTTATGGAGGCTATGGCAATAGGCCTGCCTTGCATTTCGACCGATTGCCCAACGGGTCCTGCGGACCTCATTTGCGACGGTGAGAACGGGTATCTTGTTCCCATAAATGACGCAAAGGCGCTTTCCGATAAAATATTGGCTGTTCTTTCTATGGAGCCGTCCGAGAGAAAGCGACTCGGCAAGGCGGCGCACGATACTATGAAAAATGAGTTTAATGCGGATGTTATCGTTGCGAAATGGGAAGAACTGATCAAAAAGCTTTGCAAGAGGTGAGACCTTATGAAAAAGGTATTGATGTCTATAGGCAATCTGAGTGGCGGCGGTGCGGAGCGCGTTGTGTCTGTCTGGTCGGGCATCTTGGCCGATGTCGGATATGATGTGTCAATATATATTGCTTACAGGACCGATGGGGAATATCCGATAAATAATAAGGTTCATGTGGAATGTACCGCCGAAACAAAGGAATCTTATTTTGCTCTGCCCTCGATAAAAAGGCTTTTAAATAAGAGGGCTTATATCAAAAAATGGAGACCTGATGTTGTTGTCAATTTTTTGCCGAATAATCAGATCCGTATGCTGTTTATTGCCGCAGGCATTAAAATGCGAAGGATCGAGACGGTAAGGATCAATCCGTGGAAAGCCGGCATAAATAATAAGATGCAGCAGCTTCTTTGGATGCAATGCTTTAAGGCTGCGGATGCGATAATTGTTCAAACCGATGAACAGAGTGAGTTTTTTGATGAAAAAAACAGAAAAAAATGTGCAGTAATACATAATCCCATATCCGAAGTTTACAAGAAGTCTGCCGGGGTGGAATACGAAGGCGGTATTACGAAATTTGTTGCCGCGGGAAGACTTGATTCACAAAAGAATTTTCCGATGCTTATTGAGGCATTTTCAAGGGCGGCAAGAAGCAATTCTGCAATAACCCTGGATATATATGGCACCGGAAACGGAGAGTACACCGCGTATTTGCAGAAATGCATAGATGATGCAGGTGTGACCGACAGAATAACTCTTAAAGGGCGCACAACAGATATGCGCGGTGCTTTGATGCAACATGGGTGCTTTATTATGTCGTCCGATTATGAGGGAATGCCAAATGCGTTAGCTGAGGCAATGGCGGTGGGAATGGTATGTATTTCAACCGATTGCAAGACCGGTCCGTGCGATATGATACAAAACGGAGAAAACGGGTATCTTGTCAAAACAGGCGACGTTGATAGCATGGCAGAGGCTATTAAAAAGGTTATTTCAATGACAGGCGAACAATGCAGAGAGATGGGCAGTGCCGCAAGGGAAGACATTCTTGCTCTCTGTGACGATGAAGTAAATATCAAAAAACTCATCGAGGTTATAGAGGGCTAAAAAACATATTAAAGAGGCAGCAGAAAACAATGACAAACGCAAACATAAGAGCAGAACAACGGAATAATATTGCGAATTGGCATTCGCGAGGGCTTTTCTATTGCGGAATGGCACTTATGATAGCGTCAATATTTGCAAGGAACATTCTGGATATATCCATACCTGTAATAGTGGTCCTTGCCATTGGTGCTCTCACCGCGCTTATTTCCACGCGCGAAGAGATGATAGCGCTGATTATAGCTTGTATACCGATGTCTGCGGGTTTCCAGTACAAGTATTTAATATTTGTATGTGTAGTTATCTATGCTGTCAGATTTTATAAGGATATTAAACTCAATTCGGCTATCTTGCCGTTGTTGTTTATGATGGTGTGGGATCTGATCCACGGAATTTTTTATCCTTTTGTTCTCTCGGAATTTTTGCGCGGCTTCGCGGAGCTGATCTTCTGTACGTTTTTGATGTTGATCATACCCAAGAAGATAGATTACAAGCTGATATCAAGACTGCTTGCGATCTCGTCTATATGTATGATGCTGATAGTGCTTCTCAATCTGCTTGAACAAACAAACTATAATTTTGGAGAGATATTTGTGGGAACATACCGTTTCGGAGTAGGAGATGCCGACGTTAAAAACTACGGTGTAAACTATAACGCGAACGCGCTTGGTCTTATCGCAAATCTGTCTATTGCGGGGCTTTTGCAGCTCATAGTTGCAAAAAAGCATAACTTTTTCGATGTTTTGTTGATCGTTGTCTTGGTCATGTTCGGAGTTATGACGATGTCGAGATCGTTCTTGATCTGCTTAGCACTGATCGTTGCAATGTTCGCGGTATCGGGGGTTCCGACGCTCAAAGAAAAACTAAAGCGATTGTTTTTGATTGCTTTGATCGTTGTATTGCTCGTGACCCTTGTGCTGGCTCTTATACCGAACGTTTATGAAACCTTTGCCGCCCGATTTGAGGTTGATGACGTTACAAACGGAAGAAGCGATTTGTTTGCGTTTTATATGGACCACCTCATGTCAAGTCCAAAGCACGTTCTTTTTGGTGTTGGCAGGCAGGGGTATGGTGATATTATAGCTGATATGTATACCGGTGTCCTTGTTGGCGGAGATACAGAAATGAACGTTTGTCATAATGGTACACAGGAGCTTTTGGTTTGCTGGGGATTGCCCGGATTTGTGCTCTTTGTATGGTTCATTTTTGAAATGATAAGGAGAAAACCGGGGGGACTGAAACGCGGTATTGTCAATTATATACCGCTCATTCTCCTTCTCGCGGCAGCGCAGGCGGGACAGCTTATCACTAGCGGAAACAAGCTTCTTGCATTAGTGCTTGCATACATAAGCCTGTGCTATGATTTCTCGGGAGGAAAAAATGAAAAGAATTGTTAAAGCAATCAAGCTGTTAGGAAATCCTTCAAAGCTTGTTGTTCGTATGAATGAAAAGGGATTCCATCGGCTTTTTTCTGACAGTTTTGTGTTGAAGAATCAATTCAAGCATAAATTTGGAAAGAAACTTAATCTTAAAAGCCCGCAAACCTTTAATGAAAAGCTACAATGGCTTAAGCTTTACGACCGCAGATCCGAATATACCACTATGGTGGATAAATATGAGGCAAAAAAATACGTTGCGGAAATTATCGGTGAAGAATACATAATTCCAACTCTTGGAGTTTGGGATAGATTTGAGGATATAGATTTCGAGTCCTTGCCGGATCAATTTGTCCTTAAATGCACCCACGATAGCGGCGGACTTGTTATATGCCGTGATAAGATCAATTTAGATAAGGAGGCTGTAAGAAAGAAGATTTGCCGGAGTTTGAAACGGAATTACTTTTGGCAGTCTCGCGAATGGCCATATAAAAACGTAAAGCCAAGAATCATCGCAGAGCAGTATATGGAGGATAACTCCGGATCATCAGGGCTCACGGATTACAAATTTTTCTGTTTCAACAACGAAGCAAAGATGTTGTACGTTTCGCAGGGGCTTGAAGATCATTCAACTGCAAGAATATCTTTCTATGATCTGAATGGAAATGAAATGCCTTTCAGGAGGAGTGATTATCGTCCGATTGGGGATAATATGACGCTTCCGAATGATTTTGAAGATATGCTGAAAACAGCCAACAAGTTGGCAAGATCTATCAATTCCGCATTTGTCAGAGTGGATTTGTACTCAACCGGTAACGGAATAAAGTTTTCGGAGATCACGTTTAGTCCGTGTGCGGGCATGATACCGTTTGATCCGCCGGATTGGAATGCAACTCTTGGTAACTGGATAAAGTTGTCCGAAAAGGTGAAGTAATGGAACGAAAAAAAATTATTTCCTCGCTTGCCTTCAAATTTGTTGAACGCTTAGCGGTCAAGGGCGCGGGACTCATTATCGGTATTATTCTCGCAAGACTTCTTTTACCCGAAGAATTCGGACAGGTTGCGATAATTACGATATTTATTAACCTCGCCAATTCTATCATACAAAACGGATTTAATTCGGCACTTGTTCAGCAGAAGGAAGTAGACGACAAGGATTATTCAACTGTGTTTTACATTACGATAGTTCTATCGGCGGTTATCGTGGCTGTACTGTGCTTAACCGCACCTTACATCGCGGTTTATTACGAGGTGCCTCAGCTTGTCTGGCCCATACGCGTGTACTCCTTCTCACTCTTTTTTGGCGCATTTAATTCTATCCAGGTTGCAAAGATGCAGAGAGAGATGCGCTTTCAGCCAATGCTGTACACAAGCCTTATAGCAACGGCGCTTTCCGGAGTGCTCGGCGTTGTAATGGCATATATGGGATATGGAATATGGGCACTTGTGGCGTATGGCTGCTCCAATATTGTCTTTTCATGTATATCAATGCTTTTTGTTGCAGGATGGTTCCCGAGGTTGGTTTTCTCGTGGCAGCGCGCGGGCTCGCTATTCTCCTTTGGGTGGAAGATGCTGGTTTCGGGTATGCTCTGCTCGGTTTACAACGATGTGAGGTCGCTAATAATCGGAAAAAGATATTCCGTGGACGATTTGGCATATTACAATAGAGGACAGCAATATCCCGAGGTAGTATCTCATACCATAGAGACGTCTATACAGTCGGTCATGTTTCCCGCCATGGCAAAGTCCAGATCGGATAAAGCTCAAATGAGATCAATGCTTAAGAGGACTGTTTCGCTCGGTATGTTTCTTATTGCGCCGATTATGATCGGACTTGCCGCAGTTGCACCGTCGCTGATACTTTTGCTTTTGACAGAGAAATGGCTCCCAAGCACCGTTTACATGCAAATAATCTGTCTGGCAAGCCTTTCGTTGACATTAACTTCGCCTAATTTAACAGCTATCAAGGCACTTGGACGCAGTGATATATATATGTTGTTGGAGATTATCCGACGCGCGGTAATGCTGGTAATATTGCTTACTGCTTTGTTCGTGTTCGACTCTGTTCTGGCTATTGCAATAAGCTTCGTTATCAGTTCATTTGTGGATATGTTCATAGCCGCCGCGCCGATGAAAAAGCTGCTTGGTTACGGCGGATTCAGACAAGTGGTGGACAATTGGAAGACTCTTTTGGCATCGTTGATTATGGGTGCTTGCGTGTACGGTGTGGGTTTTTTGCATCTTCCCACGCTTGTGCTTCTTATGGCGCAGTGCCTGACGGGTGTCGCGATCTACGTGTTGCTTTGTGTCGTTTTGAAGATTGAAGGCTTTAATTATATATTGTCGTTTGTAAGAAAAAAATGATTTTTCACTAAATGAGATGAGTATAGTTGTCTAATCAAAAAGCACTACAAAATTGCAAGTTTGTGAAAACAGCCTTGATGCTTATAATCATTTTGTACCACGGCATGGTTTTTTGGAGCGGAGCATGGTTTAGCGTTGATCCTGTTATTGACTCGCCGGTATTAAATATTTTGTCTGCATGGATGAATTCCTTCCACATATACGGTTTTGCGCTAGTTTCTGGATTCTTGTTTTATCACTTGAAATTCAACTTGGGAAAATACCAAAAGTATTCTCATTTCATTATAAATAAAACCAAACGACTAATCATCCCATACGTATTTGTTTCTGTTTTGTGGGTGATTCCTATAACATGCCTCTTCTTTCATTATGACATTGTAAAGATTCTTGAGAAGTATGTTTTGGGAACCTCCCCGTCACAACTGTGGTTTTTGTTGATGTTGTTCACTGTATTCGCTATTTTTTGGCCTTTATCAAAACTTTTCAAGAATCTAACGGTGGCCGGAGCGGGTATTGTTTTGGTGTTATATGGAATTGGTCTTGTCTTAAGCGTGTCTGTTTCAAATGTTTTTCAGATTCCGACCGCTTTGATGTATATTCCGTTTTTCTGGATAGGATTTAAATTATCTCAATTCAAAATTGACAGGATGCTGAAAATTCCGTGGTTTGCATGGATAATCGTTGATGTCGCCTTGTTCGTTTCAAGGAGATATATTAATCAATTTGACGGAAGGATATTCTCTTTGATGTCTGTGTGTCTGACGTTCCTTTTGCATATAGCGGGTGCGCTGATGGCGTTCTTTGTTTTGCAAAAGCTGGCAAATTGTATTAAATGGCACAACAACAAGATCATTTCTGTTTTTTCGAAGAGCGCTATGCCGGTATATCTATTGCATCAGCAAATTATATGCTTTGCCGTGTATTATTTAAACGGGGCGATAACCCCCTATCTTCACGCACCGATTAATTTTGTGTTATCATTGGCTGTTTCAACGGCGATTGCTGTTGTTTTGGTTAAATTTAAGGTTACTCGATTCATGATAGGAGAAAAATAAGAAATAACGGCGTTGAAAAGCGTTTTTTAAAGCGATAAGCGCATATTTCAGGAAGGAGAAACATGGTTGATCTCAAGGTAATGACCGCGCAATTTGAGCTTTTGCGAACCGCCTTTGTGGGTGGCGCGGAAATAAGCCGTGAAAGCGCGAAATTGTTGAAGGCAAATCTTTCGGATATTTATGAAATATCTAAGCGCAACGATATGGCTCAGCTTGTGGGCTTTGCGCTCGAAAAAAACAATCTTGTTTCTCCCGATGACGAAGCTTTTGTCAAATTCCAGAGCCAGCAGTATCTTGCAATGCACAGATGTGAAGGCATGGAATATGAAACAGCAAGAATGCGCGAGGTCTTTGAAGATGAGGGAATAGATTATATTTTCCTTAAAGGGTCGGTTATCAGAGGCTTTTATCCGGAGGGCTGGATGCGCACGAGCAGCGACATAGACGTTTTAGTTCGTTCCGAGTCTCTGGATCAAGCAGAAGGGCTTTTTGTCCAAGGGCTTGGATACAAGCGCGTGTCTGAGGGACCTCATGACAGATCATTTTTCTCTGAGGGAGGAATCCATATTGAACTTCATTTTTCGCTTGTGGAAGGGCACAGAGCCAACAACGCCGCGGAGGTGTTGAGCGGCGTTTGGAGTCATGTAACCAAAGCAGATCCCAATCGTCACGAGTATTTGATGTCAAACGGCATGTTTTACTTCTATCACATAGCCCATTTAGCAAAGCATATACAATATGCCGGCTCGGGGATGCGTCCTTTTGTCGACCTTTGGCTTATAAACCAGAACATGGCAAACGCCGAAGCGGAAGCATCGGAGCTTCTTGTTCGGGGAAAGCTTGTTCGGTTTGCTGCGCTTTGTAAAGAGTTGAGTGATGGATGGATGGAAGGCGCGAAAATGTCGGAGGAGGCAAAAAAGTTTGAGATCTTCATTGTAAACTGCGGAATATACGGATCGGTAGAAAACAGGATTGCGATAAGCAAAAAACAGCGCGGTGGAACAATGGGCTACATTTTTCGTAGACTGTTTATGCCCTACGATTCCTTGAAGCAATCGCATCCTGCATTGAAAAAACACAAATGGTTGATGCCGTTTTTTCAAGTCTCAAGATGGTTTAAGCTTTTGACGGAAAGAAAGGCGATGCGAGCGGTTAGAGAGATCAAGCTCTCTGCATCTTTAAGTCGCGAAGATGTAGAGGATATGCAAGGCTTTTTCGCCGAAATAGGACTAAATGAAAAATAAGACCGAGTTACTCGGTCTTATTTTTTGTTTCTGTAAGGTGCTTTTCTGCCAATGAAAGAAAGGCAACGTAGAATATTTGAAGATTAAGATAAAAAATGTAATTGTCAACCAAGGACATAAGTAGGATTGACGACGGAACGAGAATCAACAGAAACCTATCCATCCGAGCTTTTTTAAACAAAATGCAGAAAATGTCTTTGATGTGATATGCCAATGCCGCAATTCCTACGATTCCCGCGCTTGCGCTCATTTGTATTATAATGCAATGATACATGTTGCTGTAAAAATTGTTCATTTGCGAACCGGCGGGAATCGCGCCCTTTTCCCATCCGACCCCAAATATCGGTGCGCGAAGAAAATCCTTTAATCCTTCTTGGTAGAGAACAATCCTGTCGTTTACGATGTTCAAGCGCAAAAATCTGCTAATTTCAAGGAAAATATCTTTAATTGACATATATTTTGTTAGTTTGTTATATGCCATCATGAGCACGGTTGCAGTTGCCGCCAAGAGAATGAGAGAAAAAATAAGATTGCATTTTCTGTTTTTGCCGGAGAAAGAAATGATTATTATCCCGGTGATCAGAAAAACACCGCCAACGAGCATAGATGACCTTGTGTTGACAACAAGGGTAACCAACCACATGATAATGGCTGATGTGTAGTAAAACAAATGAAAACGTTTGTTTCTGGCAAGATACATTGCGGCGGGTATTCCGACAGTGGCGGAAGCGCCGATTATTGTGGGGATTCCCCACGACATGGCGAGGCGCTCGCGTCTCAGCACATATTTGTCGATTCTGGGATCGCGCCAAAACAGTCTTTTTTCAAGATGGAGCTGATGCGCACAAGCGAACACCTGAAGGGAGATCATAAGGCACGTCAAAACCAGAACAAAGCACGCATATGGAATTATTGAGTGATCCGATCTCCCAATGATTGACGAGAGTATAAGGTAAAAAACATCAAGACCGGCGACTAAAATCAGTGCATAAAGCAGATTGAAAGGCGTCCAGTGCCTCGAAAATGCGCCACCCAACAGTATGGCTACGTTTAAGAAAGCCATGCCATAAAAGGTAATTCCTCTGTTTTTTATGGCGTATGTAAATGTCCCGTCGCAAGCAAATCGACAAAAAACCGGAATAACTATTATTGCCGCGAGGATGCATATACCCTTAAATCCATCAGGATCAAACGCCGCGAGAACATTTCCGTTGGATGTTCCGAATGTCAGGGGGGTATCCATTCCCATCGAATAATATATCATAAATATTGGAGCTATAAAAACGCGGTTGTCGCGCACGAATAAAACCGAAAAAAGGATGAATATTGCAAGAACTGAAATGATAGGTAAATATACATCCTTATCTCCAAGCCCCGAGAATAGGCAAAGAACAGCAAACAAGACGGGATAAGCCGCCGACAGCTGGAATTTTTCGAGCAAATCTATAAATTTTGGTCTATTTTGCATCTGAATCAAACAATTCATAAGCGCCCCGCCTCCTTTCGCTTGATGCTTCAATTATACCAAAGCGCCGAGATAAAGTCAACGGTTTTAATTAAAAATAAGAAATCTTGAAATATCGATAAAAAAGAGCTCTTTTTATTGAAATTTGCTTGCGTATATGATATAATTTAAAATGAAGAAAGGTTTTTCGAACAGGAGGACTTTATATGAGCACCTTGAAGGTTGATTTTGGCAAAATCAAAGGCAGAATAAAGCCGGTACACGCGGTTGGACAACCCCCGTGGCACGGACTTGGCGGACAGTATCTTCACTATCTGACCGAGGCGCATATACCGTATGCAAGACTTCACGATATGGGCGGCGCGTACGGAGGATTTGTTTACGTTGATATTCCAAATGTTTTCAGAGATTTCAACGCCGACGAGACCGACCCTGCGTCCTATGACTTTACATACACCGATATTCTTCTCACCAAGCTGATGGAGAGCGGCTGCAAGCCATATTACCGTCTTGGAGTCACGATAGAGAACAGCGTAGCTATAAAGCCGTACAGAATATTTCCGCCGGCAGATTTCAAAAAATGGGCGCGTATATGCGAGCATATAATCCGCCATTACCGCGAGGGCTGGGCTGACGGATTTGAGTACGATATCGAGTATTGGGAGATCTGGAACGAGTGCGACAACATGCCCGTGCCGGAGCAAAATCCGATGTGGATAGGCACAAAGGAGCAGTACTACGAGCTTTACGATATAGCAAGCAAGCACCTCAAATCCTGCTTCGGCGACAAAATAAAGGTTGGAGGATATGCGTCAAGCGGACTCTACGGAATATTGAAGGATCCCACCTTGTACGGCATAAATATGCCCGCGAATACCGAGCCGATCCCGGAGTTCAGAAATGAGAATTTCATGGCGTTCTTCCTTGGATTTATCGAGTATATCAAGGCAAACAATTGCCCCCTTGATTTCTTCTCGTGGCACAGCTATGCAGGCGTTTCCAACACCGTGGTTATGGAGCGCTTTATCGAAAAGCATCTTGAGGAAAACGGCTACGGCGACGTTGAGATCCACGTAAACGAGTGGAACAATGCCTCAACGCTTGAATTCCGCGGCACGTCATATGCGTGCGCTACCGCTTGCGAAATGATGATAAGAATGCACGGCACAAGGTGCTATATGATGAACTATTACGACGCGCGTCTCGGCCCGTCCGTATACGGAGGAATGTTCAATCCTATGGATCATAAGCCCCTCTGTATGTATTACGGATTCAAGGCGATAGGCGAGCTTTACGCACTCGAAAACGAGGTGGAATGTTCGTGCGACGGAGCATCTGTGTGTCTTGCGGCGGTGAACGGAGACAAGAAGGGAATAGTGCTTGTCAATGTTCACGATGACGAGACCGTTTGCTGTGATCTCGGCGGAATGAAGGCATACCTCATCGATCAGGATCACATGATGGAAGAGATCGAATTTAACGGAAAAGCTCTTGAAATAAAGAAAAATCAAATAGTTTTCATAACCAATTAAACGGAGGATGAAAAAATGAAAAAGTTTGCATTTATCGGTGGCGGAAGCTTCGGATTTACAAGAACTCTCGTGCGTGACCTGCTCACATTTCCCGCATTTGCTGATTGCGAGATCGCGCTTATGGACATCGACGCGGAGAGACTTGAATATATAAGACTTGCATGCGAGAAGATAGTCAAGGCGGGAAAATACCCCGCAAAGGTCACAGCGACCACAGACAGAGTCGAGGCGCTTAAGGGCGCGGACGGTGTTCTGTGTACTATACTTGCGGGCGATGTTGAGGTATGGCAGCACGATATACTCATCCCCGAAAAATACGGCATTGACATAAATATTGGAGACACAAGAGGTCCTTCGGGTATATTCCGTGCGCTCCGCACGATCCCCGTAATGCTTGATATTTGCGCGGATATAGAAAAATATTGCCCCAACGCAATATTTTTGAACTATACAAACCCCATGGCAATGCTTTGCCGCGCAATGCAGGAAAAGTATCCGAATCTTAAGATCACCGGACTTTGCCACAGCGTTCAGGGAACAGTAAAGATGCTTGCCGAGTGGGTCGGCGCGCCTCTTGACGAGGTAACCTACACCTGCGCAGGTGTTAACCACCAGGCGTTCTATCTCGATCTCAAGTGGAATGGCGAGAATATGTATCCCTTGATCGACAAGGCGCTTGAGGATCCCGAAATTATGAACAAGGAGCAGGTCAGAAATAACCTCTATAAGAATCTCGATTATTACGTCACCGAGAGTAGCGGACACAATAGCGAATACGTTGCTTGGTATCGCAAGCGCAAGGATCTTATTGAGAAATACTGCACCGACGGCACCAACTGGAACCCCGGACATCACAGATACATTCTCGATCAGTATCTCAGCCGTAAGGACAACTGGAGAAACGACATACAGGCGTATCTTGACAAGCCCGAGGAGGAGATCGATCTCAACCGCGGCAACGAATACGCGGCATATATATTCAATGCAGTGTTTGGCGACAATACGATGTTCAAGTTCAACGGAAACGTCAGAAACTACAATCTCATCGACAATCTTCCCGAGGGCTGCTGCGTAGAGGTTCCCGTAGTTGCAAGCAGAGATAGCCTTGAGGCAATAGCGGTCGGAAAGCTTCCCGAGCAGCTTGCGGTGCTCATCAATACAACGGCGCGCTGCGAGGAGCTTGCCGTGCAAGCCGCGCTTGAGGGAGATGCGAAAAAGGTCTTCTGGGCGTGCGCTTTCGACCCGCTCACGTCGGCGGTTCTCTCGCTTGACGAGATCCGGGAAATGGTTACCGAAATGCTTGAAAAGAACAAGGATTACCTACCTTGGTATAAGGGATAAAACAAAAATCACCGTTGCGCCGCAACGGTGATTTTTGTACTGATATTATTTTTATGCTTCAATAACTACTCCGGGGTTATCTCTTGCCTTGAGGACAGCCTCAACAAGCTTGATGACAGCCTTTGTCTCGTTGATGTCAAAGGAAATGTCACCCGTCTCAAAGAAGTTGACTATGTCGGCAATAAGTCCCTTGAAGAAGGGAGAAGAAACCTTCGCCCAGCGCTCGTCTGCAGGGCCCTCGCCGGCCTCCATGTAAATAGTGAAGGGGAAGTTTACACCGTAAACGAGAGTAGCGGACTTGCCGCTCTCGAAAGCGATCCTTGCAACGACCTGCGTGCCCTGAATGTCGGCAACAACGCTCTTTACATCGGTGCCGAGCTTCTTTACTATCATTTCGCACTGATGAACCGCATACTCGTCAAGAGTGCGTCCACCGCCGGTGGTTACCATGTTAGCGGTTACCTTGATATCGTTAAGCTCGGTGGCGTAGCGAAGAGCGGAGGAGGAGAAGAAGGGTGTGTTGTACTTCTCGCCAAGCTCAAAAATTTTAAGAGCGGTAGCGTAATCGGGGGCAAATGTTTTGTCAATGTATGTGCGCTTTCCGTACTTAAGAACGGTCTCGGCATAGGGAAGATGCTTTTCGGGGAAGGAAGGAGAAAGAATAACGATAACGTCGCTCTTCTCGCAAAGCTCCTCAAGAGTTGCGCATCTTTCAACACCGAACTTTTCGCACCACTCGTCGGTGGTCACGTTGTCAATAAGGGATGTGTCAAGCTCTGCCCATGCGTAAGCTACCTTGTAATCAAGACCGGCATTCTGGCAAGCCTCGTCTATCCACGCAGGATAGTTGTTTGCGTGCCATTCGCTGATATAATAATCAACAAATCCTATTTTCTTCATGTTATTTACCTCTGAATCAGAAAGAGATCTCGGTCTTCTTCTCGGAGGACTCGTAAAGCGCGTCAAGCACCTTTGCGCTCTCAAGAATGTTGTCGATGTAAGCCTGGTTCTTCACGCCGCTCTTGAAGGACTCGATAAATGCCTTGTCCTCAACAGCATAGTGACGGGGAATGTCATACTCTTCTCTTGTTGTCTCAAGTGTTTCGCCGTCAAAGAGGTCGAAGAGAGAACCGTAATCAAGTCTTGCTCCCTTCTTGTCGCCGAGAAAGTCAATGAACATTTCTCTTTTTTCGAGGTTCTGTGCCCATGCGCCGTTGAAGGAGATCGAAGCTTTGTCGGTACGGATGTAACCGGTGATAAAGTCGTCAACGTCATTTGTTCCGTTTTCAATATCTGCGGTGTCCTCTGCCCACATGTACTTATACTTATAATCCTTCATGTTTTTAGCCATCTCGGAGTAAGCGTCACAGGTAGCGGTCTTGACCTTTGCATCACCAAGGATGTAGAGAATGAGGTCGAAGAAGTGAATACCCCAGTCGATAAGAACTCCGCCGCCGGACTCCTTCTTTGTTGTAAACGCACCGCCGAGACCGGGAATGCAACGGCAATCACGGAAAGAGCAGTAAACGTGATAGATATTACCGAATTCACCGTTGAGGTTCATCTCACGAAGCTTTTCAACAGGCTTGTGGAAACGGTTGCAAACACCGATGTTGAGGATCTTACCCTGCTTTTTGGCTTCTTCTGCCATTTCGCAAGAGAGCTGATAGTTAATAGTAATAGGCTTCTCGCAGAGAACGTGCTTGCCTGCGCGAAGGGCGTCCATAGAAATGGTATAGTGCGCGTAGTTGGGGGTAAGCACCCAAACTGCCTCCACCTCGGGGTCTGCAAGTACCTCGTGGTAATCTGCGGTAATGTTCTCGATTTTGGGGAACTTTTCCTTTGCCGCCGCTGCCTTCTCAATGAGAATATCGCAAGCGTACTTGATTCTTACTCCGTCGAGAGCGGAGATGGAGGGAAGATGTGCCTGGTTGCAAATTCTACCGCAACCGATAACTGCTACTACTGCATTCATGTGTAATTTCTCCTTTTGTTTTAGCCTTTTGGCATGTATTTGTATTTTTTATAAACAATAATTATTCGAGCGTGATAAATACGCCCTCACCGTTGTCAAGATCAACGGTGTAATATCCGTCCTTGGCGGAGAGCTCTGTGGGGTATCCGTTATACCAAGCCGTGACCTTGTAATCCTTGTCAAGCGCAAATTTTGCATTTGCCTTCTTAAACGTCATGGGATCGTTCATGTTAACGACCGTAAATGCCTTTCCGTCGCCCGCGTTTGCCTCAAAGCAACCGATAAGAAGCGGATCGTCGCTCTTCACGTCGGTGATCGTGGGGAAGGATACAGGTTTGGTCATTCTGAGATATTTCGTATCATCTGTGCAATTTACGTTAAATGCACCGAGATTCTTATAGCTGAGATAAACGTCGTTGAGCCTCTTTACCTCTGCAATAGAATCCTTGACGAAATAGTAAATATGAGAGGGAGTTCCATCCTGATGTACAACGTGATAGGGCATATATGAAAATCCGCCCGGAGTGTAGCACCAATAAACGAAGGACGAAAATCCGAATGAAAGCCCCGAATATATCTGGAAGCGGAGATCGGCAAGGCTTGGATGCCTCATGTCCTTTCTCCAACCACAGCACTGAAGATAAAGGTTTGTATTTTTTTTGTAATCACGCGCCACACGCGAGAAGATGTTGAGGTTCTCGATGTACTGATCATACGTTTCATTCGTGTGGAAGGGATAGATGTCAACGCTGACAAAATCGCATTCCGTAAGAGCCATCCAGGTCCTGCAGTATTTTTCATACAGGTCGGGATCGGGATCGTAATATTCGATAGCCGCAACGTCCGCGCCGTATTTGAGCTGTGCGGCGTTTGCGTACATGGGAAGGAGGTTTGCAAAGGGCATGCGGCCCGTCTCCTTGAGGTATCTGTTCTGTACCTCTGCCAATGCGGGCATATCGTCTGTTCCGGGCTCGTCAACGCAGTAGGTTCCGGTGTAAGACGGATGATGCTTATAGTCGGCATCAAGAGAAAAATTCTCAAGGAGCCATGGCTCATCCATGTAGACCTCTATGCCGTTCTTGTCGCAAAAATCAAGGATTTGGTCTCTTACCTCGCCCCTGGCGTTGTTTGGAGTAAGAACGACCCAGTCGAGTCCGCAATCGGCAAGTGTTTTAAGAAACCTCTCATTCACCATGCCGTCCTGGAAGTTGCCCTTGGTTCCTACTTTAATGCGTTTTCTCGTAAAATAATCCCGGGTATACATACAAAACCTCCATTTTAAATTGTACAATTTAATTTTATCACCGCTAACGACAAATGTCAATGATAAAATCACATCTATAATTTAATATTTTTACAGATTTTATTGACACAAGGGGTAAAAAACATTATAATATCTACGGAAAGGCGGTGATAATATGCCTGAATACTCGTATAAATACAAAATAAGCCGAGACAGCCTCTATTCTCCCCTGCAATACGGAGAGAATCTTTTATATCAGGTTGGGCGAATCCATTGTAACGCCGAGACCGAGATCCCGATACATGCACAGCGCGATTATTTTGAGCTTACCATAGCGACCGAGGGAAAAGGAACCGTTATTACCAACAACCAGCCCGTTGATGTTTCCGCGGGAGATATCTATATATCCTTTGCGGGCGACTTCCATCGTATAATATCGGATAAGAATCATCCCCTGAAATTCGATTTTATCACGATAAAGAGCCAAAATGAAGCCATCGCGGCGCATATGGAAGAAATAATGGCGCAAAATCACGCCGCAGACCGCCGTGTTGTCCGCGACGAGGTGATCTTTCAGCTCGTTTCGCGCACCATCAGCGAGGCAAAAAAGCCCAAAAAGCTCTCCGAGAAGATCTTAGAAGCGATAATCACGGAAATATTCGTTCTCTTGATACGCGATTTCGACGTAACGGAGCAGAGCGGCGGAGCGAGTAGCAAGACCGAGGCAGAGATGCTCTGCTTCAGGCTTATGAATTACATCGATAACCATATATATTCGATCAAAAACCTCCGCGAGCTTGCCGACACCACGAATTACAGCTATAATTACCTTTCAAATTTGTTTAAAGAAACAACCGGGATAACTCTGCAAGGCTATTACCACAACCGCCGACTCGAAACGGCACAGCTTTTGCTGTCATCGGAGGATTTCACCGTCGGCGAGATCGCAGGCATGCTCGGATATTCGTCGGTCTATCCGTTCAGTCTCGCATTCAAGAAAAAGTTTGGATATCCACCGACAGCCGCAAAAAAGGACAAGTGATTTGCGATTGCATGACATATAAATTGTGGATCTGCCCGCAAAATGGCGAAAAAGTGCTTGGCTATCACGCCAAGCACTTTTGGTTGTTAATAAATTTCAAGTATGACCGCGGATCTCTTGTCTTCAAGAGTGACATTCACACCGCCGTTAACACGCGTGACGGTGGCTTTGTTTTTCTTGGGGAAGATCACGCGAACGCTTTGGTGTTCGGTCTTGACGGGAATAAACACCGCATCATCCTCGCCATCCATTCTCCAAACCGCCATTCTCACGCACGAGGGGGTGTAAAATGCAGAACAGAAGAAGGGATCAGTTTGCTTGGCAATTCCGATGGGGTAGAAGGGAATCGAGAGAGGAATCTCATGTCTGTATGTCTTATAGCACTCGATTCCTTCCTTGACTATCGCCATCTGCCAATCCGACCAATCGAATATCTTGCCCGACAAATGGATTCTCTGCAAGAGAGCGTTTACCATGTTCATAACGACCGTGTTTTCGTCCGCCTCGCCGCGGGGGTAAGCCCAAACCGCGCTCTGCTCCGGAAGCACTGCCGTGGATGACTTTGACGCAATATTGGCGTTCCAAATATAGTTCGTCTGGTCGCTTGTGGATTGTATCGAGAGCAGAGAGAGCTGCTTGTAGTCCATTCTCATGCCGCCGCTTGCGCAGTTTTCAATGATAAGATCGGGGTATTTGCGGCTGATCTCCTGCAACCACTCAAAGCAAGCTCTGTTATGCTCAAGAAGTCCGTCGCCGGCGCTGTCGGCGTTACATTCCGTGCCAACTCCGCTGTCCTGGTTGTAGTCAAATTTGAAATATCCGATACCGTAGTCGCGGATAAGTCTGTCAACAACGCCCGTAACGTGATCGCGCACGATCTTGGAGCGGAAGTCGAGTTGATAGCGTCCGCGAGTCTTGACGCGCTTTCCGTGTCGCATAAAGAAGCACTCATCGGGCCATTCTTTTGCCAATGGGCAATCTATGCCCATAACCTCGATTTCCACCCAAATTCCCGGAATCATACCCTTGGCGCGAGCGTGGTCAAACACTTTTTTCAGACCATTCGGGAATCGCGCGGCGCATTCCACCCACTCGCCTATATTGAACATCCAACCCCAGGTCTTTTCCTCGTGCCATCCTGCATCCATGCAGTAGTATTCCGCGCCCGCCTCTGCCGCGAGATCAATTATCGGTATCTCGTTTTCCTCTGTGGGGTTTGCTCCGAGGCAATTCATGTAATCGTTAAATATAACCGGGATTTTTGAATTTGCACCGTTTATTTTATAGATGCGTCTGCGATAATTTGTCATATCGGCAAGAGCCTCGTCGAAGCTTTCTCCCTGCGTCAGGCACACGGTTACCGATTCAAAGCTTTCGCCCCGTTGAAGCTCCTTGTACCAAGCGTGCTCGTTGTCGGTGGGGCCCGAGAGATTCAGATAAAGCATGTTGGAAATACCCGAAACCTCCCATTGCCAAGAGCCGTTGCTTTCTATCTGCCAAAGATAGAATTGCCCGGTTTCGGTGTTCTCGATCGCACCCATTGGTATGTATTCCTTGGTCGACCAAGTGCCGCAGTTGGATATAAGAATGCGCTTGCTTGTCGATACGACAATGTTTTCAAGACCAAGCTGAGCAGGAGTAAATATCTGCCAGTTAAACTCCTTGTTCCATGTGTTGTGGCAGATGTGGAACAGGAGATTATCCTCCATCGGTAGCTTGCCGTCGTCAAATCCCGTGTAGGTAAATGATGAGACGTACTGAAGACCGAGGGGCTCATCTGCGAGGTTTGTCACCACCGTCCAGGATCTCACCGCGCTTGTGCCGCGATAGAATTGGTAGTGCGAGACCGCGCGCATGCGAGAATCCTCTTGAACTATCTCAAGCTTGTTACCGTCAGCGTTTTCGTAATATTCGTGCGAAACGTATTTGAGAGTAAAATCACCGGAGCACCCCGTATTCTTAAAGATGTGGTTATCCATCTTGTTCTCGCCTACAACCTGAATATTGACTATCTTGCGCTTTGTGGGAGACTTTTGGCGCTCGGTATCCTCCTCAAATATAGAGAAATGCTTTAGAATTACAGATTCATCCTCGCATACCTCAAATATTACCTTTATCTTTTCTTGCGAAAAATCAAGTATCATTTTTAATTCCTCAACAGCTTAAAAAACCTCAACTATAGCCGCCGTGAACTGTTCGGGAAGCGTCACCTCAACGCCGCCCCTCACGCGCTCGATGCGCGCGCCGTTTGAGCGAGGATAACGCACTCTGACGTCCTTGTATTCTGTGTCAAGCGGAATGAAAACGGTTTCGTTTTCGCTATCCATTCTCCAAACGCCCATTCGGATGCAGGTAGGAGTCTTGTATGCCGAGCAGAAAATTTTGTTTGAGACATGGGGAATTCCGAGAGGATAGAAGGGAATGGATTCCGGAATCTCATGCCTATATGTCTTGTAGCATTCAAGTGCATCGGATACCATAGCCATTTGTTCTTCATTCCATGCAAAAATCTGTCCCGAAAGGTGGATTCTCTGCAAAAGCGCGTTTACCATGTTCATCTCTATCTCGTTTTTGTCAGCCTTTGCGAGGGGATAAGCCCAGACCGCACTCTGCTCGGGAAGGACGGCGGTAGATGACTTCGCGGCAATATTCGCGTTAAGCTTGTAATTGGTTTGATCGCTTGTCGATTGAATGGGAAGGAGGGAAAGCATCTTATAATCCATTCGCATGCCGCCGCTCGCGCAGTTTTCAATAACGAGAGAGGGATACTTATCCATTATCTCGCAAAGCCATGAAAAATGCGCACGATTGCACTCCAGAAGGCCGTCGCCGAAGCTGTCCGACTCAACCTCTGTTCCAAGACCCGCCTCAATGTTGTAGTCGGTCTTGATATAGCCGATGCCGTATTCACTGATAAGACGGTCAACCACCGCCGTCGCGAATTCTCTTACGTCGGGATTTCTGAAATCAAGATGGTAGCGTCCGTGATCGATAACTCGCTTGCCATGGCGCATAAAGAAGCGCTCGTCGGGCCAAACCTTAGCAAGAGGACAGTTTATACCCATTACCTCAATTTCGAGCCAGATTCCGGGAACCATTCCTTTTTCCTTGATATAGTCAAACAAAGCTCTGAGTCCGTTCGGGAATCGCCAGCCGCAGGGCATCCATTCGCCAACCGTATCCCACCAGTTTCCGTCTGCGTACCAGCCTGCATCCATGCAGTAGTATTCCGCTCCAACCTTGGCTGCAAGATCAATAATGGGAATTTCCTTTTCCTCGGTGGGATCTGCAACGAGACAGTTCATGTAGTCGTTGAAGATTATTGGCATCTTTGCGTTTCTGTACTGGTTTTCAAAGATAACTCTGCGGTACGCGGTCATCTCTGCAAGCGCGCTGTCAAAGTCCTCTCCGAGCGTTACCGCGGCGGTAACTGTCTCAAAGCTTTCGGCGGGGGATAGCTCCTTGTACCAAGCACACTCGTTTTCGGTAGGTCCGGATAGCTTAAGATACATAAGTCCTGCCGTTCCCGCGATCTCCCATTGCCATGATCCGTTGTTTTCTATCTGCCACATGTACGCGCTTTCAAGCTCGGTGTTGACGATGGCGCCCATCGGAATATATTCCTTGGTTGACCACGTGCCCGCGTTTGAGATGTTGATTCTCTTGCTTGCTGTGCCGCCAACGCCCTCAATTCCAAGATCAGAGAGATTGCATTTGCGCCAATTAAGCTCGCTGCAGTTGCAATTGTGAGGGATATACACCGCAAGGTTTTCGTTGGGGGAGAGCGAGCCCTCGTTTATGCCGTTGTAGGTAAACGACGAAATATATTCAAGACCAACGTTCTCGGTGGATATGTTCGTAACTACACACCAGCTTCTGATAGCGGCTATGCCATTGTAGAACTGATAGTGTACAACGGCGCGGAGCTTGCTGTCCTCAAGCGTAAATTCGAGCTTTGTGCCGAGATCGTTCTCGTAGCACTCGTGCTTTACGTATTTAAGCGTGTAATCCGCCGAGCAGCCCGTGTGCTTGAAAAAGTGGTGGTCGTTGGGGTTGTCGCCCGAGACGTGAACGCTTACGATGCTGTGCTTGGGGTTGGATTTGTCCTTCTCTTCAAAGGCATCCTTTTTGCCGAAATGTTTGAGCACCACCGAGCCTGCGTCGGTGATCTCAAATACCATTTTAAACCCGTTTTGTGAATAATCAAGAATCATAACTATTGTCCTTTCCAATGTTCAGCATTGCTGGATAATGTACCTGTATTTTAGCATATCAAAACTGACTTGTCAATAGGAGAGTGCATAATGATAAAAAATAGATGTGAGTTGTTGTTTTATATCAAAAATATATTGTAAATGATCTGAAAATATTGTATAATTATTTAACACGAAGAGCATGGACAAGGTTTCGGTTTGTTTTGATGTTTTTCTGGGTATTGGAGGAAAAAATGAAAAAAAGTACTTATTTGAGTATCATTTCTATTGTTATGGCAGCGCTTATGCTTGTGTCGATCTGTTCGTGTGGCACGGGCAACGTTAACGGTGAAGAGAAGACCTCATCGGACACCGAAAGCATTGATCAAGGCGCAAATGATACGCCGCAGGACGAAAACACTAACTATGATGAAATATTCAACGATCCTTATGCCGTGTTTGAAGAGCTTGCAAGCAGAGGCTATGACGGCACGTTTGAGGAATGGGTAGAGTCTCTTAAAGGAGCGGACGGCAAGAGCGCGTATGATATCGCGGTCGGTTATGGCTATAGCGGAACCGAGGCGGATTGGCTTGCGACTCTTGTGGGAGCAACCGGCGAAAAAGGTGATAAAGGTGACAAAGGAGATAAAGGAGACAAGGGCGCGGACGGTCTTACACCTTACATCGGTAAAAACGGAAACTGGTGGATAGGAACCGCTGATACCGGTGTAAAGGCAGCCGGAGGTTCTTCGAACGGTTCTACGGAGCTTGCGCCGACGGATGAGAGTATTATTTCGCTCAACAAGGACATGGAGCCCTTTGTTATTCAGGCGGCATCGGGCAGGCCCGAGGCATTTGGAGATGAATACAAGGTGCTTCAGTTTGTTCACGCGTCGGATATGCATGCAAGAGTTGATATGTGGAACAGAATGGTCGAGTGGATAAACTACTACGATAAGTATGTTTCCTTTGCGATCCACACGGGAGATTACGTTGGCGGAACACAGGGAGAGCACGTTAATATGTACGCTACAGGCGACAAGTGCGACGTGCCGATTCTGAACCTTCCCGGAAACCACGATACGATGCTTCCGAACGTCAGCAAGCAACAGACAGCGACAAAGAAGTCGGAGGC
>JAZUBI010000083.1:0-1185 GCA_045638385.1 Eubacteriales bacterium | reverse complement strand
CCGATTCCGGTCGTTCCGTCACAGCATTACTTTATGGGCGGTATCGATGTTGACAGATACAGCAAAACATCAATGGACCGTCTATACGCGGCAGGAGAAACTGCCTGCAACGGCGTTCACGGCAGAAATCGTCTGGCGAGCAATTCACTTTTGGAAAGTCTTGTGTTTGCAAAACGTGCCGCACGCCGCATTGTTGAAGGATACACGGCGCTGATGATCGACGAGAAAATCACAATTGACGAAGCGAAATACGAAAACTATAAAGAGGAATATAAAGAAGCCGTTCTTGCGGCAATCGAAAAGGAGAGATTAAGCCATGAATAATATCACTATGAAAATGAACGCTGACGAGCTGATCCTGCAGGCTCTTAGAGAGGATATTACAAGCGAGGATATTACCACCAATTCCGTTATGCCTTGCTACCAGGCAGGTGAGGTTGACCTTATCTGCAAGCAGGACGGTGTGATCGCGGGGCTTGATGTTTTTAAGCGAGTTTTTGAGCTTCTTGATGAAAAGACGGAAGTTACCTTCTACTGCAAGGATGGCGACGTTGTGAAAAAGGGCGAGAAGATCGGTCTTGTTCACGGAGATATTCGTGTGCTTCTTTCCGGTGAGAGAACCGCGCTTAACTACTTGCAGAGAATGAGCGGTATCGCAACCTATACCAGAGAAATTGCCAACCTGCTCAAAGGAACAAAAACAAAGCTTCTGGATACGAGAAAAACAACACCGAATATGCGTATCTTTGAAAAATACTCGGTCAAGGTTGGCGGCGGATACAACCACAGATACAACCTCAGTGACGGTATTCTCTTGAAGGATAACCATATTGGTGCGGCAGGCGGCGTTAAGGAAGCCGTCAGAATGGCAAAGGAATATGCGCCCTTTGTCCGCAAAATCGAGATTGAGGTGGAGAACCTTGAGATGCTGAAAGAAGCACTGGAAGCAGGCGCCGATATCATTATGCTTGACAATATGAGCGTAGAAGATATGAAAAAAGCGGTTGAACTTTGCCGCGGCAAGGCTGAAACTGAGTGCAGCGGTAATGTAACGAGAGAGAACGTGGCAAGACTTGTTGATATCGGTGTGGATTATATTTCAAGCGGTGCCCTTACCCACTCCTCTCCCATTCTCGATCTGTCGCTGAAAAACCTGCATGCAATTTAAGGTGACTTCGATGAAAG
>JAZUBI010000082.1:0-1909 GCA_045638385.1 Eubacteriales bacterium | reverse complement strand
GCGGCGAAGTGTGAACATCAAAAACGGCTCCACCTGCATATATACGAACACAAGCACACCCATGATCACCGCATAGAAGATGTACAGCGCGGTAGGTGCGCCGAGGAATATCTCGGCAATCACGGCGTGAACGAGAACCGCTGAGAGAGCAAGACCGATGATAGAGGGTGCTATGAACTTGGATGGATAGGACTTCATGATCGGCACACCGTAAAGCGGTGCGAGCATACAAGCCGCTATACCAAATCCGATCAACGCGCAAGCGACGTATGCAAGCGCGGGAACGTAAGAGGTTGCGATCATCAAAAGGAAACCGAGTCCGCCCAGCCCCACAAAAATGGGCATCAGTCGGAAGGGATGAACGTTCGCTTTTTTGTGGAGCAAATACATCGTGAAACAGGAAAGTGCCACGACCAAATACATAATGGAAACGCCGTGCTCGACCTTGCCTGCGACCGCAGGACCGCCAACGCCCATCAGCGCAGCAATGAACATAAGAAGATAGGTGCCCCACATCATCTTTTTAGGTGCGATAATGCCATCGCTCTTCTTAACAAATCTTGGCAAACGCTCCTTACCCGCAGGGATACGGAGGAAGAAGATAAACAAAAGCACAAGCGCCGCCACCATTGCATAGCGGAATGTAGAGAACGGGATCGAGATGACCTCGTTCTGAACCAAAGCGATCAGGAACACTGCGATACCGTAGCCAAAAGTCAGATACTTCACGCCGCTTTTTTCGGAAAGGAAGGTAACCACAAGAAAGGTCTCAAAGCCGATCATCAGACAGCAGCAGAAGATCTGCAGGTAGATGTTCAAACGCAGAGCATCCTCCGGCAGAGGTAGGAAGAAAGCGATAGCCGAAAGAAGCGCAACGCCCGTGGCGATCCTCTGCGCCCACGTAATAATCCTCGGCAGGAAGATCATCGTAAGGATACCGAGTATGTAACAAACCGCGGTCAGCGTAGTGCCGTAATCGATGTTAATGTCGATGGGGATCTTTCCGTCGAGAGCCGAGGACGGCTCAAGGAAATAATAGATAAATCCCATCTGCCAAAAGCTGAACATGGAGAAGCAGACGAGCATCCACAGCGGAATATCTCTCCTCTTTTTCTGGTTTTCTATGAGAATCGGGTGATTCATAAAACGCACCTTCCTTTGTGTCAAATTTTTATCCGAAAAGGGGTTATCCCCCGCAATTTTTTGAAAAATCCCCCGTTTTTTCGGGGTATCCCCCCAAAAATCCCCCAAACGGGGGATACCAAATCCCGAAAAAATCAGTACAATTATAGGTGTAACATACGGGAGGGGCAAGCTATATCCTTCCCGATGACGGCGAAAAAGCTAAAGGGATATTGCTTTATGTTGGTACACAGTACCAACATGAACTTCTCTATCGGCTGAGCGTCACAGAGGCAGTCCCCATATGTTACTGAATATTATATCATATGTGGGCATATTTTTCAATGGCTTTTGAGCAAAAAACGAAAAGCTTTGAAAAAAAGTTACAAACGGTAAATCTACAGAACGGAGGTGTGAGATGAAACTGTTCTACAAGCGAATCCGAGTGGATGCGGAAACCTTGCGCTTTTATGCTGAGTGTCCGATCTGCGGCAAGAAGCAGTACGGAGCGAAGATACCGCTGATCTGTCGGAGTGTGCGAACGCTTGCGAGGTGTGCGAACGGCAGGGCAAACAAATTAAGCCAGTCAGCCTTTAACCACGCAAAGGTGAAAGCAACCCAGCAGCTTGCCTTGCGGTTCAATCAGTGCCGGCATTGTTATCAGTGGGTATGTGATGATTGCTATGACAACACAGACGCTCTCGGAGCTTGCCGGGATTGTTTCCAAAAAAATGAAAGATAACGCACCACCCCAAACGATGAAAAATTTATCCATTGAAAAGGAGGA
>JAZUBI010000081.1:0-4145 GCA_045638385.1 Eubacteriales bacterium | reverse complement strand
GGAGTTACCGGTGATAGAAACACCAACGTTCTCCTTCTTCATGATAGCAACGCCCTCGGGAACGTTGTCAGAGCCGTAGCACTTAACGTCAGCGCGGGGACCCTTGGAGAAGGGAACCTCACGAACAACGCTAACTTCCTCGGTGTAGGGATCGAACTTGGTCTCTACATAGGTGAAGCCGTTGATTCTGGAGATGATGTAAGCCGCATCCTTGCCAAGACCGTTGAGGATAACACGGAGGGGCTTGTTTCTAACCTTGTTTGCGTTGAGAGCAATCTTGATAGCACCCTCTGCAGCCGCGAAGGACTCGTGACCTGCAAGGAAGCAGAAGCACTCGGTCTCCTCGGAGAGGAGCATCTTACCGAGGTTACCGTGACCGAGACCAACCTTGCGGTTCTCAGCAACGGAGCCGGGAATGCAGAATGCCTGAAGACCGATACCGATAGCAGCAGCGGCGTCAGCAGCCTTTACGCAGCCCTTCTTTATTGCGATAGCTGCGCCAACAGTGTAAGCCCACTTTGCGTTCTCGAAGCAGATGGGCTGAGTCTCCTCAACGATCTTGTAGGGATCGATGCCCTTAGCATCACAGATCTCCTTGCACTCGTCGATGGAGTTAATACCGAATTCCTTAAGAGCAGCGAGGATCTTCGCTTCTCTTCTTTCGTAACCTTCAAATTTAGCCATTATACACTACCTCCTATATTATTCCTTACGGGGGTCAATGTACTTTGCAGCATCATTGAATCTACCGTATGTACCCTTAGCCTTCTCGTAAGCTTCGTTAGGCTCGATACCCTTCTTGATCATGTCGGTCATCTTGCCAAGAGAAACGAACTCATAGCCGATAACCTCGTTGTTCTCGTCGAGAGCCATTCTGGTGCAGTAGCCCTCGGTCATTTCGAGGTATCTTACGCCCTTTTCCTTAGTTCCGTACATAGTACCAACCATGCTTCTCTCACCCTTACCGAGGTCTTCCATACCTGCGCCGATAACGAGACCACCCTCAGAGAAAGCGGACTGGCTTCTTCCGTAAACTATCTGGAGGAAGAGCTCACGCATAGCGGTGTTGATAGCATCACAAACAAGGTCGGTATTGAGAGCCTCAAGAATGGTCTTGCCGGGAAGGATCTCAGCCGCCATAGCAGCGGAGTGAGTCATACCGGAGCAACCGATGGTCTCAACGAGAGCCTCCTCGATAACGCCGTTCTTAACGTTAAGGGAGAGCTTGCACGCACCCTGCTGAGAAGCGCACCAGCCTACACCGTGTGTGTATGCCGAAATATCGGAAATCTGCTTTGCCTGGATCCACTTGCCCTCTTCGGGAAGGGGAGCAGGACCGTGATCGCAACCCTTTTTAACTACGCACATGTGCTGAACCTCAAGGCTCTGTGCGTAAGGGAATTCACTTACGTTACTCATTGTTTATATCTCCTTTAAAAAATATTAACTGTTTTAGTTAAGTCAGACCGGCTAAAATTTCCAAATACTGCGTTGTTCCTCAAAAGCAGCTTGACGTAGATAACTACGCCTGCGCTTTGCTTTTTCCGGTACGCCTTGCCTTTGAAAATTTTATCTCGGTCTTTTGTTTGCTTGACGCAGAAGTTAGCCCGCGTCACACTTTTTTAAATTCGCGTTGATTTTAAATCCGTAGGGGAGGGGCTTGCTCCTCCCGTTTTTTCACGGTTCAGATCAACTTCTCCATCGCCTCAGCGTAGTGCTTTGCGATGAACTTCGCACCGTTCTCGTTGGGATGCACACCGTCGGCGGAGTAGTAGAGGGGAGCGGGTTGAGTCTTCATAGCCTCATCAAAGAGCTCGTCGAGCGGAACGAAGGCATCCGCATATTTAGCCGCAAGCTCCTTGATAAAGACGTTGATAGCTTCAACCTCGGGCTTCATATCCTGCACGCTTGCGTGATCAAGAATGTAGGGAGTCATCATCAAAATTTTCGCGTTCGACTCGCGCTTTATGCGCTCAAGCAGGCAAGTGTAGTTGAGCTTTGTCTGCTCGTCGGTTGTAGCGATCTTGTGGATGTTGTGTCTGTGCCACACGTCGTTTACACCGATCAAAATAGAAATGACATCGGGCTGGAAAACGAGTCCGTCAACGTAGAAACGGTCAAAAAGCTCGCTTGTGCGGTTGCCGCTGACACCGAAGTTGATAAATTCAAATTCAACGTCGGGGTGAGCCGCTGCGATGAGCTCGGACGCATACTTTGCGTATCCGTTACCCATGTGATGATAGTTTCTCTTGTCTCTGCCTGCGTCAGTTACGCTGTCGCCCTGAAATAAAATCTTAACTTTTTTCATTTTGATTTACCTCAATTAACTTCACCGTCGAGGGATAAATTTAGAAATGAATTTACCGCCACACGAGTGTGAAGTTTCTTTGGCTACTTTCTTTTCGGATCGATCAATAACCAATCAACCTCACCATCGAGGGATAAATTTAGAAATGAATTTACCGCCACACGAGTGTGAAGTTTCTTTGGTTACTTTCTTTACAAAGAAAGTAACGCAACGCAATCCTTAGTCAGCGATAACCTCGCCGTAAACCTCACCGAAAGCACAAGCAGCGTTGCACTCATCGGTATCGATGTGCATAGCGTAAGCGTATGTATCGTGAACACGGCAAACAACGTCATCAAAGATGGTAGTTCTGTCGCTTTCGATCTTAACCTTAACGACCTGCTTATCGGTGATACCCATTTCCTTAGCGGTGGGAGTATCGAAGTGGATGTGTCTCTTTGCGATGATGCAGCCCTCGCTCATTTCGAACTCACCTGCAGGGCCAACGAGCTTAACGCCGGGGGTACCTGCAACGTCACCGGACTCACGAACGGGAACGTTCTTAAGACCGAGCGCACGAGCGTCGGTAAAGGAAAGTTCAACCTGATTAGCCTTTCTTGTGGGGCCGAGGACGGAGCACATAATCTCGCCCTTAGGACCTACTACCTTGATCTTCTCATTAGCGGTTGCGAACTGACCGGGCTGAGAGAGCATCTTCTTAACCTCGAGCTTAGCGCCTTCTCCGTAGAGGGCAGCAACAGCCTCGTCGGTAAGATGCATGTGTCTTGCGCTTGTTTCGACAAGAACCTTCTTTGACATAGTTGTTACCTCACTTTTTATAATAAAAAATTTTTTTAAAAGTGTATGAAGCCATAAAACTCCATTCTCATTTATTTTATCACATTTTTTGCGATTTGTAAAGATGAATTTTAAATAAATGTGTAAGAATATAGCTGTTTTTTATTGTCAATAATCCTAATAAACGAAAAAAATCCCAGGATCACGGAGAAAAAATGGAAAAAAGCGAAAAAAACAGTATAAACGAAAAAAACCTCGATAAAATCGAGGAAATAAAGGAAATAGGATCGCTGAGTGCGCAGGGGAAAGGGCAAAACCTGCATTGCCTCTCGATAATCGGACAGATAGAAGGTCATTATATGTTGCCCGAAGGGCAAAAGGCAACCAAATACGAGCACGTTATCCCAATGCTCGTCTCGATAGAGCAGGATGACGAAATAGAAGGTCTTTTGGTGCTTCTGAATACCATGGGAGGGGACGTCGAGGCAGGACTCGCAATAGCGGAGGTCATCGCGTCGATGAAAAAGCCGACGGTATCGGTGGTGCTTGGCGGAGGGCATTCGATAGGCGTACCGCTTGCCGTGGCAAGCAAACGCTCGTTTATAGTGCCGAGCGCAACGATGACGATACACCCCGTGCGCTTTAACGGACTTGTAGTCGGCGTGCCGCAGTCATTTACCTATTTTCAGGAGATGCAGAAGCGAATAATCGACTTTATCTGTGAGCACAGTAAGGCGCAAAAGGAGAAAATATACGAGCTTATGATGCGCCCGGATATGATGGCAACCGACGTCGGCTCAATAATCGAGGGCAGAGAAGCGGTGGAATACGGACTCATCGACGAGATCGGCGGACTTGATAAAGCGATGGATGCGCTTAAAAAAATGATAAATGAAAACCGCACTGCAAAAAAATAAATTGGGGTTTAGCGGTGGGTTTAAAAATTGAAAACGGTTTCAAATTTCCTTACGGCAACGGAATTTTTTGTCGTAGGGCGGGGGCTTGCTCCCGCCGCCAAACGATTATCAATTACTTCACGGCTATAAATTGAACAACATTT
>JAZUBI010000080.1:0-2018 GCA_045638385.1 Eubacteriales bacterium | reverse complement strand
CCCCGACAAATCAAAATTTTAACATTGCAAGCAAATCGCCGCTCGGGCTGACGAGCGGCGATCCTTATAATTTAGTTTCTTATTTTTCAAAAAGCGAATCAATATATCTGCGCAATTTCGCGCTATCTCCGTCGAAGAGATAACCCTTTATGCCAAAGGCTTCTGCGCCCTTGATGTTTTTCTCACTGTCATCTACGAAAAGCGTTTCCTCGCGCTTGATCCCGCACTCGCGGCACAAGTAATCGAACATATCCGCATGCGGCTTTGTGTGCCCTACCGCCGCAGAGAAAATGCACTTTTCAAATACGTCAAGCTCGCTCTTTTCGTGGGCGTGATCCGCAAAATATATGCTTATGTTCGACAAGAGAAAGACCCTTGCGCCAAGCTCGTTTTTAACGTGCGCGACAAGCGAGTTCATTCCCTCCATTTCGGGAAGATTGTATATCCAATTATAATATATCTTCTCCGCAACAGACCAAAGTCTTTCGGGAATCCTCTTCTTCACCGCCTCAACTACCTCCTCGTCGGTGATCGAGCCGTCATCGAGCTTATCCCAATAAAGACGGTCAAATATAATCGGTGTAAGCATCTCCACATCATTAGCATCACTTACGTAGCGACTTACCATATACCGTGGGTCAAAGTGAATCATCACGTTTCCGTAATCAAAAACAACGTTCTTTATCATCCTTCAGTACCTTTCAATCTTTGTTTCTTCGCCTATATTATAACATATTTCAGAATATTGTCAATAGTCTTTGAAAAATACAGTTTTGTCGGATAAACAGAAAACAGCTTGACGAATCGTCAAGCTGTCCTCTGTCATTTTTCTATATCCGCAAGCATCCTCTTTAAGTTTTCAGCTCCTATTTCCATAGCCTCTATCGTTTCTTCCATTCCCTCGTATTCGAGCGATATATATCCCTCGTAGCCGTAGCCCTTAAGTATTGCAAGAATCTGATATACCGGAACTACTCCCTGCCCGAATACAGTCGCACGGCGGAACGTGCCGCCTCTGGTACGGCTGAAGCCGCGTCCGGGGTCATATTCCATACCGCTACGCTCCAATGCGTCCTTGGCGTGAACGAAGCAGATATAGGGCAAAAGCCTTGAAACTGCGGTTGCGCAGTTCTCGTCAACTCCACCAAAGTTACCGATGTCGCAAAGATAGCCGTAATTCGGATGGTTGACAGTTGTGATAAGCTCCTCAATACGGTAGCTGTCCTGAATTACACGTCCGTGGTTTTCGGAAATGACCTTAACGCCCTTCTCTGCCGCATAATCCGCAAGGCGGCGGATGTAGGGAGCGACGGCTTCTATAACGGTCTTATAGTTTTTTACCGCCTCGTTGCCCATAAGCTTATATGCAATGTCAAATCTCATAAGCGGAATACCGCATTCGGATGCAACGTCTACCATACTGCAAAGGTATTTAAGCTCGCGCTCGGGATCGGGGCAATAAAGCTTGGAATCCATGCTCAAGATCGGAACCTCAAGTCCCTTTTCCTTTGCGTAAATATAGAGCTTTCTGGCATAGCTCTGCATTGTTTCACCTGCAGGGACAGCGTCGTCAAGCATCAAAAGCTCAACCGCGTCTATACCGAGCGACTTTATTGTATCAATAGCATCGTATTGGGTCATCTGACCAAGCCTTACAGGCTTCCAATAGCTGTATAAGCTTACACATGTCTTCATAATATTTTTTCCTTTCAAATTTTGATTTGTCGAGGAGGCGGGGATGCGCGTGGGGGGATTTTCCAGGGAAAATACACGAACCTGCGTTGCAGGATTCGTTGCGGGCTTGCTGCGCAAGCTATCCGCCCAAGTCCCCCCACACCCCCAAAACCCCAACCTATATAAGGTCATGGTTAAGACGATTTACTAAACTACACCGTGTAGCACAAGCATAGTCTATCTGCTATCGTGTTGCGAGTTCTTCTAAACCGTTATAATAAAAGGGTTTTATTATTCTTCACGGCTACAAATTCCCTTTAAATTACGCTTTGCGTTGTAGGGCG
>JAZUBI010000079.1:0-31416 GCA_045638385.1 Eubacteriales bacterium | reverse complement strand
GCTGACACCGCTGCAGAGAGAGAAGTTGCTCTTGAAAAGATCCTTCCCTACCAGCAGTCCGACTTCGAGAAGATCTACGAGGCTCTCGAGGGAACCCCCGTATGTATCAGATTCCTTCACCCCCCGCTCCACGAGTTCGTTCCCACTACTGAGGAAGACATCGCTCTCCTTGCAAACGCACAGGGCAAGACCGTTGAGGACATCAAGGCTATCATTTCTTCTCTCCACGAGTTCAACCCCATGATGGGTCACCGTGGATGCCGTCTTGCAGTTACCTACCCTGAGATCGCAGCAATGCAGACCAAGGCAGTTATCCGCGCGGCTATCAATGTTCAGAAGGCTCATCCCGATTGGAACATGGTTCCCGAGATCATGATTCCTCTCGTAGGCGACGTTAAGGAGCTTAAGTACGTTAAGGCAGTTGTAGTTGCAACCGCAGACGCTGAGATCGCAGCAGCAGGCGCAACACTTAAGTATGAGGTTGGTACCATGATCGAGATCCCCAGAGCATGCCTTACCGCTGATGAGATCGCACAGAACGCAGACTTCTTCTGCTTCGGTACAAACGACCTTACTCAGATGACATACGGCTTCTCCAGAGACGACGCAGGTAAGTTCCTCGGTGCTTACTACGACGCAAAGATCTTCGAGAACGATCCCTTCGCTAAGCTCGACACCACAGGTGTTGGTAAGCTCATGAAGATGGCTATCCAGCTCGGCAGACCCGCAAACGAGCACCTCCATGTAGGTATCTGCGGTGAGCACGGTGGAGACCCCACATCTGTTGAGTTCTGCCACAGCATCGGACTTGACTACGTATCCTGCTCTCCCTTCAGAGTACCGATCGCACGTCTTGCAGCAGCTCAGGCAGCTATCAAGGGCTAATTAAAGTCTAAATCATTTGTTTTGGAGCACACCCCAAAAGTGTGTTTGAGACAAAACCAAATATCCTCTAATGAGGAGACACCCCCTTGTCAAGACACTCTTGACAAGGGGGTGTCTTTTTGTCTCAGCGCTTTAATAGCACACACAACTGTGCTAAAGCACCTATTTTTGCAATTTAACCGACATATTACTAACACTCCTCGTCGATTTATTTGTGTGTTTGGGGTGGTGCCGAGAATAATCAAGTGGGATATTAAGCGTTGTATAAGCATATTGCAAAGTAAAAGATTTCTCTGATGAGAAATTGGCGGAGAAATCTTTTATCTAAATTGCTTGACTTTTATATAAAAGATTGGTATAATTTTGAATGGAAATTATTGAGGAGGTTTAGTATGAACCGGCAACAAGAACAAGTCCTTAAAAATCAATTTATTGAGTTGACATTTAGTAAGGAATGGCAAAAGAAATTAGATGAAAATAATTATTGCGATACAGAATTAATCAAATATTGCTTGAGCAAGGCTTGGCCTGATGCTATAATTTATGTTAGAAAGAAAAAATCAGAGAGTGATGCTACTATTCTTGCAAATGGCGAAAATATTAAGCAGCGTTTATTTGATGGAATCACTGCTCTAAATCTGACTGACGATTTTGACTTTGACGTTTGGCATGATGAAATGTGCTCTAATACCGATTACGGAATGAAATATGGTGTATGGCAGAAGTTTATCAATATGAGCTTTAAATATATATATTGCATAAACGACAAATTGGATAATCCTATCGCATTAGATTTTAAAAAATGTCATGTTCCGTTAGATGATAACACACTGCTTTGGTGTAAAAACAAAGGAATTACCGATATTACCGCCTGGAACAATGTAAATAAAGATCAATACATACTTATAAGAGATGGCGTACGTGATAAAATTGAAAACAATTCTATTATTGATAATGCGTTGCAACTTGAATTTTTAGTTTGGCGAATTAAAAAAATTTGTGATGTTTTACAAAATATCAAAAACTTAAAGGATAACCTTGATGGGTTGGAGACACCCAAATCGTTTTTTAAAGATTGCGGGTTCAATCTTGAAAACGACTTAAATGTTACTGCTGTCTTAAATCAAATGGAAATATTGAAAGAATATATTCAGCGTGTTTGAGACAAAACAAAATATTCCAAAATGAATATCGACCGCCCTTGTTCGAGTTTTTTATCTCTAACAAAGGCGGTCTCTTTTTTTCAATTGTCCGTTTTTAACGGACGTGTGCACTTCGGGGCGCCTCTCTCCTTTTATAATTTGATCTCAAGCTCGGAAAAACGCTTCCAATCCATCGCCTTTCCGTAAATATCCTCCAGCAGAAAATGGTATATTTTCGCCTTTGATAAGGAATACAAGGCGCCGTCAAGCGAGCTTTGCGCAAGCTTTGCCGTGTATCTCAGCTCGCTACGCACGTCGCGTATCGCTTCGTTGTCCACAAAGCGCTTTGAGTTTATTCTGACCGTCTCATGACCAAGCCCGTTCTCGTCATATCCGCTCTTCAAGCCGTTTTTCTCGGTAACGAACGCGATATTTTCGTTTTCTACAAAGATTCCGTCGATATGATGTGGCGAGATCGGGTCAAATGAAACGCGGAGAGATAGATCCTTTGATTTGAGCGCAGAAAAAAGCTCATCAAGAAATATCTGCCCCACGCCGTAAAAATCACTTACAATATATAGCTTTTTTGCGTTCACAGCAAAGGAATCAAAGCTTATGCGCCCCCTCATCGATACAGAATCGAGAATTGCGGGAGAATATTTCATTTTTCCATCTTTAAAATCTCTTGTCAAGCGTGAGATTACATTTCGAAGCTTAGGTCTGTCAAGCGCGCCCTCCAAAAGTCCGTCGCTGACCGCCCTGAGATTCCCGACCGAGCGCAAAAAGGTGTACGCGCTCTTATATTCCGCGCTTTTGCGCTCACTTAAGGCAATTATCTCATTTTTTTGCTTGACAAGAAGCCCGGTATTCCAAAATTCACCGAGATTTATTATCTCCTCTCTTGCGCCGGGGAACTTCGGCTCTCCAACGTGCGGTGCAGTTCCGTCGATGACCCCGATGCAACGCCCATCACCGATGATCAAAACTCCGTCAAGCGATTGCGGATCGCTTGAACAATAATAATATTCGCACTCATAGCCCTTGGCCTGCGCGCTAAGGGCGTATTTTTTTATAAGCGAGTTTTTCCCCGTGCCGGGCCCTCCCTTTATTATGTAGATGTGATCGGCGCGTTCGAAAACCTCGGGATAGTAGTTGACAAAGCCATTTGAAGAATTGGATGCGGCAAAATATTTGTGTTGCATAGATACAAAACCTTTCAAAAGAATACTCGATACATTCTATGCAAAAACGCTCTGTTTTGAACCTTTTTTATAAAAAACAGATCGGGAGACGGCAAAATACCAACTCCCGATTGATAAATAAACAAATTATTTTCTTCCAACAACCGTAATATTGATAGGCTCGATGCCTGCGATCTCGTAAACCGAGGCATTTATCTGCGCAAGCTCTGCAGGGGTAAGCTGATCTGCGCACTTAACCACGATGCTCGCAGTCTCACCGTTTACAACAGCCACGCACTTTTCAAAGCCCTTTGAAATAAGCAAGGACTCAATGTCAGCCTCCTGCTCCATCTCAAGAGAGATCTTTGCGATCTCCGCAACCGCTTCAGCCTTGACCTCTTCGGTAGCATTTGCATTTTCGATCACGGAATTGAGCACCTCGAGCGCCTCGTCTCTCGCTCTCTGTCTGCTTACCTGCGCGGTTGTAAAATAGCTATCGGAATCATTCGCGCCAACGTCAACGTTATCGGACGTCGGATTCTTGCTGTTGTCAAGATCACCGCTCATGCCCGTGCTCTGTGAATAATCAAAGCCCTCTTCCTTGTCGCCCGAGAAAAAGATCCAATTGAGCCATACCGCCGCGCCGATAAGAAGCACCGAGCAGGCAATGATCAGATTTCTCTTACCCGATTTCATAAAAAACTTTTTCACCGATTCAAATTTTTCTTTAAAAGCCATTCCTTTATCCTCCGTAAAGTAAATTTGTGTTACGATACAATATATTTTTCTTTTTTTCTCAATATGCCACAAGGACATGCAAAAGGTAGAAATTTTCTTTTACTCGGCCTCGCTTACGTATATTCTCGTCATAGGCAGACCGTAGGCGGCGGAAAGCAGACAAAGTATCTCATTGCGCCTGCCTTCGCTGTTGCCCGTCTTGCAAACAACGCCGATCCCCGATAGGCTCGGCAGGCTCTCTCCAAGATAAAGCGCGTGCGAGTTGGTTCCGCTACCGATTATAACGTATTCGTTCTTTTCACTGCCAACGTTTCCCGATTGGGTGTTCTGCGCGTAAAGGCTTCCGCCAACGTCGCTGAAAAAGGTCACAACGCTGACGTCACTGACTCCCGATACACCGGAGCACAGATCCCCGATCTCGCGCTCAAGCATATCCTTGTACTCAAAAAATCCGATAAGCTCACGAGCCTCCTCCTCGGCATCAACAGCATCATCTTCCCCCGAGAACGCCATGCTCCCAACGGCGAATAACGCCACGCCGATCATCAAAGCAATCAAAAGCAATTTCAAAGTCCCCCGCTTCTTCATATGAGCAACCGTACCGACCATATCACGCACGTCGTTGTTTTGTGTCATATATCCTCCCTCCTATCCTATCGCCGTAACTATCTCACAGCCAAATAAGCCGTAGAGATATTCCTCGATCTCCTCGGTGTTTTTCCAGACGGCGTTGCCGTAAAGTGTCACCAAAATGCGTTCAAGCCCTCCACCTCCGTCAGTACCAACGCTTATCTCACATTCGGAAATATCAATATCAAATCTGTCGCTTAAAAGCTGCTTGATTCCGCTTTTGAGGTTTTCGATCTCGGATGCGGAATAGGATTCGTAGAAGATCTCTTCATATTTCTCGCTGTCATATCCGTCTTTGACATAATCCCATTCATATTTTACATCTTTTATGTAATAGACAATATCTTTTATGGGATTTATAGACACAATGATAACGCATAACCCAAAAATCAGCCTAATATGCTTACCAAGTCCACCACCCTCTCCATCGGGAGCAAGCATTGACACCAGCGATCCGACAACCGATACACACATAACTGATATAATATATCCTCTAATCCTAACCACATCCTTGTAGTAATTTCTAAGTTTAGGGATTTTACGCCACTTTTTATATTTTTAGTAATTATTTTGGCGTATTTTCCCCACTCTCACATATTTTTCGCCTTTTTTGAGCCAAAACCTCAAAAAGGAGTAGCCGTTTTCGCAAATATAGCGAACGCAACTATAAACACCGCCGCGCTGAGAGCCGCAATGCCCTCAAGATAGCCGTAAAGCGACTCAAGCTCACTTAAAAGCCTTGCTTCTCCCGAACAACCAAGCACCGACGCGCAAAAGCCCGATATCGCGAACGCGCCTCTCATCAGCGCAAGCTCAATGACCGTCGGCAAGAGCAAAAGCAGGAGCACGACTATTCCGATCACCCCAACGCTACCGCGCAGAAATTCAACCGATGCCGTAAGGTTTCCGAGAGTGGCGGACAGCGTACCTCCCGAAACCGGTATAAAGCTGCTGACGGCAAACTTCACGCCCTTCATCGCTAAATTGTCCGCCTTTGATCCCATCAGATTGCTTGCGCCGAGAGCAAATGTCATAATCAACATCAAAAAGGAAAGAGCCGTCATGTACCACTTTCGTATCGACGCGCTGATGCTCGCCCCGGCCGCACCGCCCACACCCTCAAAAACCGATAGCAATGACAGACAAAGGCAGATACAAAATACCGGAATAACGGTTTTCGTGCAAAAGAACTCGCAGACCGATAAAATAACCGTCAGAGATGCCGAGCTCCCCGCCGCCAAATTCAGATTTCCGCCCATTGCGTAAAGCACCGCGCTGAGGGGCAAAAAGGACGCTACCGCCGCAAAAAGCCTTTCAAAATATAATGAAAGCGACCCAAGACAAGCTACCGCCACACCCGATATAGCGCAAAACGTGCACAGCCTTGTGCAGTATTCGACCGCGCGCGAAAGTGACGGAGAATGCGAGGCTAAAAGGTTGCCAAGCGCCGATAGTATCACGATTCCAAGCAAAAGAGCCAGCGTTGGCAAAACGCCCTTAAGACCCTCAAAAAACAGATCAAGGATCATCGAAATAAGGCTTTCGGGCTTCACGCTCTCTATCGCCGCCTCCCCTATTTTATCCGGATCATCAGAAAAAGCCGATTCATGCAGCTTGTCCGCAACAGAGCCGTCAAGAGAGTCCAAAAAGTCGCCGTATTCGTCGGGAACGCTCTCCTCCTCTTGCTCCGCTGCAAAAACAGGCAAAGCGCCGCCAAAGAACAAAATTCCGACAGTCAAAAGCAGAAGCGCCACGCGCACGCCAATCTTCACGGCATCGCCTCCTTTATTTTTTCATTTCTTCGCCTTTCACCCCGCCTCGATCAGACCGAGCGCAAGATCAAGTATCTTGCCGACAAGCGGCAAGGAGAGCAGAATTATCTCGATCTTCCCCGCAAGCTCAACGTATTGAGCAACACTCCCCTCGCCCGAATCGCGGCACACCGTAGCGCAAATATGCGTAAGCAGAGACACCCCAAGGGCCTTGAGCAAAATACCAACCGCATCAGCCACACCGGCATCCGCTCCAAGACTCTCTCCGATCTCTCTTATGTAGGAAAGGATCGGATTTATTGCGCTCACACAAGCGATAGCTAACCCAACTCCGGCGACCATACGCAGAGAGAGCGCGCTCTCCGCGTTTTCCCTTTTCAGTATCATCATGATGAACACGCAAAAAAGCGCCGCGCCCAAGATCTTGAACAGCGTCTCGCTCATCAAAAGCCGAAAACCGAGCATACCAGCTCAAAAAGCTTCTCTATCTCTCCGACAAGCATGACAAGCACCACAATGATTCCACTGACAATAACGAGCATCGATTGCTCATCCCTGCCCGATTTGGAGAGTATTTGCGATGCCGCGGAAACGAGGATCCCCACCCCCGCGACCTTTAGTATGATCCCTATGTCCAACACCGTAAAAGTTCCTTTCTTTTTTGCGCTACCACAAGAGAATTACGATCCCAACCGCGCCGCACACCCAAAGCGCGCCTCCCGCGCGGCTTCTTGAGCTGACAGATGCAAAGACCCTTTTTCTCTCTTCGGAGAGAGCCGCTATGTAATAATCGCATCGCCTTAACTGCTCGTCGCGGAAGACTCCGCCAAACTCGGAGGCAAATGAGGAGACAAGACGGAGCGTTTCATCGTCAAGATATATCCTGCTCGACTCTACAAGCTCCTCAAGCGTCTCGGCGCCAAGTGGGCAGTTGCAGGCGCAGAAGATCTCAGGTGGCAGGGTCAGCAGGATCTCGGAGCGCGGTCTTGAAAAGCACTCGATCTGCCCCTTGATATAGAACAGCAGTGAAATAAATCCGTCCACAGTATCAAGCTTCCTTAGCTGGAAGCGTCTGTAGGACACTGCCATCATAACACCCGAAAGGCAGAAAATAAGCGCCCCTATAAGCTTAAAAGTCATCTTTCCTCCACTCACATATCCGTTCGGCGAAGCTCAATATCATAACGGAATCCGCCCCGTCCGTCCCTCTCTATCCCAACGTAAGCGCCAAAGATCTTAGCCTCGTGCAAGAGCCTGAGTCCCGTACGGGATAGGAGCTGACTCACACTCGCCGCATGCGCGCTTGCAATAAGCGGAACGCCGCAGTTATGAGACGCGACCAAGGACATGGCCTCCTCATAATCTCCAATCTCGTCGCATATTATGACCTCTGCGTTGAGGCATCTTGTAGCGATCTCAATCCCCCTCCGTCTGGGATACCCCGAAAGCACGTCAAGGCAGAGATCTCTCCCCTCACTTGCAAACGCAAGCTCGCCGCGAGTGTCGATCACCACCGTGCGCAACGGCGCCGCATCCACGCCCCAGCCGCCCGAGGCAAGCATCACCGCGACCGAGCGCAAAAGGGTGGTTTTGCCAATGCCCGGCGGCGAATAGATAAGCACGCCGCTCGTGCGCTTAAAGCTTTCCAAAAGCCTGCATATCTCCTCGCCCTGAGGTCTGCTTCTGTGGGGTATGCGCACCGAAAGCGAGCTCACCTCATATATGCCGATTATTCTCTCACCGTCGCACCCCGCGCGTCCGCAAACGCCAACGCGCACACCGTCAGGCAACGAAATGTAGCCTTGATTTATGGTATCGCTGAACGCATAAAGCGAGCCCTGACACATACCCTCAAGCACGTCCTCAAGCTCTCTGCGGTCAAGCACGGTGTCAAGCATAAGATTTTTGCCGCCGACAACGAGCGAGCAACGCCGATTTGCGCGCATGCGTATCTCCTCAATAAAGGGAAGTGAGCTTGTCCGTCTTATCTCGTCGGAAAGTCGGTACGGCAAAGCCCTCATCACCGCGGCAGGCAGTGCATCAGCCACCGATCCGCCGCTTCTAACGGTTATAGTCTGCATCACCCTACCTCCTTCCCTGATGAATTATATTATCGGCAAAACAAAAAAATTCCTCCCGATCTCACTCGGAAGGAATTTTTATAAAATTTGTTATTTACGGGCGTATATATCGCTCACCGCTTCAAATTTACCCTTGATAAAATATATAACGAAGTACAGCGCAACCGCGACAGAGACTACCACGGTCAAAGCAACCGTAAAGGGATCCCATATCTCGCCAAATCCGCACCGCGGTATGACCGCTCCCGCGAAATTAAAGAGACCGTGAATTACCACGCAAAGCCAGATGCTCGCGCTCTTCATCAGCACGACCGCGCACATAGCTCCGATAAGAGCAGAATACCCTATCTGCATAAGCACCGCCAAAGGCGAGCTTTCGATCAGATTTATAAGATGAACAAGTCCGAAAACAACGCTTGAAGCCGCAATGGAGACGAACGCCCAGACTCTGCTGTGCGGATTTTTCTTAAGTATTCCGAGGAAAACAACGCCCCTGAAGGCACATTCCTCGAAAAATCCCACGCACATGCACTCCAATAAAAGTAAGGCGACCGCCCACCATGGGGCACTCAAATACGCCTCTCCCCCGATAACGCAGGAGAACGGGAAATTATTTACAGCGATCACAAACGCAGGTATCGCAAACAAAATAGAGCCCCAAAAGCGATTCCCGATGGGATCTAACACGCGATAGCCTAAATTTATAAGCATAGCGAGGAATGCTATACCTCCCAAAAGACGTGTTGCGATCATATCAAGGCTTGTCCTTGTGTTCTGATCCGCACCGTCAAAAAGCGACGAAAATCCGAATATCTCGCATAAAAGAAGCAGGATTATCGAGATCAGCGCAATACACAGACAAACGTCGCGCTTAGTTATCCTTTTCATTCTTTTTTCCTTTTTAACTGTTTTTCTCTTTTCCGTCCTTCATCGGGAAACGGCGTCTGAGATAACGTTCAACAAATATAAGTCCTATGCCCACGGCTGTGAGAATGCACGCGATAAGCTGTGACGGAGAAAGAGCCGAGATAAACACGTCTCCTCTGTAATCGTCTCGCAAGAACTCCGCGACAAATCTCCATACGCCATATATTGAAAGGTAAAGCGGCAGACAAAGTCCAAGCTTACCAATACTGCGCAAAAAGAGGAAGAGTGCCAAAAAGAGCAGGAAGATCGACTCAAAAAGCTGTACGGGAACGTATTTTGCAACGCCCATATTTCCCGCCATCTCTATTCCGTACCAGGCATCGGTCAAGGCTCCGTGACAGCATCCCGCAAAAAGGCAGCCTATTCTTCCAAGCGAATGAGCCAGAGCAATTCCGGGTGCAGCGCTGTCCGCGATAGCGAAAAAGCAGCGCGCGTGCGAATTGTCCTTGAATACAAGACGGCCTACTCCGAAGTAAAGAGCCATAAACACAAGCGCTCCGCCTATAAGTCCGCCGTAAAAGGTAGCTCCCGTATTCGAGTTTATCACAAAGCGTCCAAGCGATTTTATATTGTACAAGGCTTGGAAAAGCACCGCAGAGCAATATCCGAGTATCACCGCAAAGACACCGCAAACAAGAACAAAGCTCTGCACCTTGCCCCTGATCCCCTGCTTATCGGCAAGAAAGCTGAAGAGCATAAAGCACAAAATGATTCCAAGACAAAGCATTATGTCATACATCGTAAGACCAAAGACAATGGCATGTGGATACATCCGATATACCTCCTTGAAAATTTCATTTAAAAGCAATGGGAAGCATGCGCCTCCCATTGTCTATTACTGCTCGCCCTCGTCCATCATTCGCTTTTCGGCGAGTTCTTCTCTGGTTATAAGTATTCTTCTGGGCTTGTTGCCGTCAGGCGCGCTGACAAATCCCATCTCCTCCATTCGGTCGATAAGCTTTGCGGCCTTTCCGTAACCGACGGAGAGTCTTCTCTGGAGAAGCGAGGTCGAGATCTTGCCCGAATCAATAGCAAGCTCAACCGCATCCCAGAATTTAGCATCCTCGTCGCCGCCGCTTGAAGCACCGACACCGCCCATGGGAGCGCCGCCCGCCTCCGGAGCGTTACCGCACTTAGCCGCTTCAATATCAATGGACGACTCAAATTCTTGGTCGTATCTGACCGGAGCATTGTGGCTCTTAACGTAATCAACTACCGTTTCAACCTCGGCATCGGATACGAACGCACCCTGAACTCTCTGAGGCTTCTGTGCGCCAACGGGCGCGTAAAGCATATCACCGCGACCGCAGAGCTTTTCTGCGCCAACGGTATCAAGGATAGTTCTCGAGTCAATACCCGACATAACCGTAAAGGCGATACGCGAGGGGATATTTGCCTTGATAAGACCTGTAATAACGTCAACAGAGGGACGCTGTGTGCCGATAATAAGGTGGATACCGGCCGCTCTCGCCTTCTGCGCTATACGGACAACCGCCGTCTCAACCTCGTCCTTCGCGGTCATCATAAGATCCGCAAACTCGTCTATAACGATAACCAATCTCGGCATATAAGGCTTATCGGGGTCATTCTTGGTCGCCTCGTTGTATCCGGAGATATTACGCGCGCCGACCTCCTCAATAAGCTCAAATCGCTTCTCCATCTCGTTTACCGCCGTGTTGAGCGCACCCGCGGCCTTCTTGGGATCGCTTATGATCCTGCAGCAAAGGTGGGGAATGTCGCGATACACCTTAAACTCAACCTTCTTGGGGTCAATAAGCAAAAGCTTGACCTCTTCGGGCTTTGCGTGGTAAAGGATACTCATAAGTATCGAGTTGATACATACCGACTTACCCGATCCCGTAGTACCCGCAACAAGAACGTGCGGCATCTTTTCAATATCAAATATAACCGGCTTTCCCGACACGTCCGCGCCAAGACAAGCGGCAAGATTACTCTTGTGTCCGATAAACTCAGGGGTTTCGATAAGAGAGCGAAGCTTTACAGCCACAGACTTATCATTAGGGACCTCGATACCGACAGCCGCCTTTCCGGGGATAGGTGCCTCTATTCTGATTCCGGATTTTGCAAGTCCGTAGGCAATATCGTCAACAAGGTTAGCGATCTGACGGACTCTTACACCCGCCTCGGGCTTGACCTCGTATCTTGTGATAGTAGGACCGCAGGAGCAGGAGATCTCGGTTACGTTTATCTTGAAGTCCTGAAGCACGCCGCGAAGGAGCGCCTTGTTCTTCTCTATCTCCTCAGGAGATGTTGAATAATGGTTAGGTCCGTCCTCAAGCAGGTTGATGGGCGGGAACACGTACTCGGGAATGGGAGCAGGCTCGGGCTTGTCGCCGATAAAGTACTCATCCTTCTTTTCGTTCGCCGCGCGATAGTCGTCAGCGCTCTTAAAGCCCTTATCCTGAACGGCGGGAGTGAATACCTCTCCGGTCTTTTTATCAACGGCATAATCGTCGTCGAAAAGCTCGCTTGCCATGTCGTCAACAGTCGAATGACCGCGCTCCTTCTTGCCCGAATTTTTACGATCGGTAAAGACAAAGGTCTCGGATGCCGTGTCATTCTCTTCACTGTCATTCTGCGAGAATACCGATTCAGCGCCCATCTCGTCCGCCTCATCCTCGTCCTCGTATTCTTCCTGAGCCGCCTTGCTCTCATTATCTGCGCCGTTCTTGAGCGAATCGATGCGTCTTATATCGTTGACAGAGAAAGCGGAATACTTCATCTTTTCGTCGGGATCAGCCTCTTCCTTCTTTTCGGGCTCAGGGCTCATCTCATGCACATCGGCGCCTTCTATGTTGAGAACCTCGTCATCCTCAACGTCAGCGTCATCTTCCTCGAGTCTCTGTCTGTTTTCCTCGGCTCTCCGGGCGTTTTTCTCCTCGCGGATAGCCTCTTTTCTGAGTCTCTCGTCCTCTTTTTTCTCTTTATCTCTGAAAGCCTTTTCCTTTTTCCTCTGAGCCTTGTCAAGCTCCTTCTCCCTCTTTCTTTCCTCTCTGTCCTCAGCGCCCTCTTCTCTGCTCTCCTTGATCTTTGCTACGATCATAGAAACCACAGCGACAGGCGTTGTTCCGACAAGGAACGTCACCATAGGAATAAGTATCGCAAGAAGGATAAACAAAGCTCCGCCGATATTGAGTAAAGATGCAAGAGCAAAAGCAAGAAGTCCGCCTATAACGCCTCCGCCCTTCGACATAGCGCCGTCGTAGAAGAGTATGTCTATATCGCTCGACATATACTCAACGCCCTTTCCGATGTGCAGAAGAGTATGTATGAATGCGGAAAGCACGATAGCCGTGAGAACAGCTATGATCGCGTTTATCGCAACGAAATCGCGCTTATTGTAATTCTTCCAGAATATTACGAAGCACGCAAGTATTACGGGAATAACGTAAGCCGCAGGTCCGAATACGCCGAACATAATCTGGCATATCCAAAATCCGACTATACCGAGCGCATGCTCGTCCTCTCTGTTGTTTTCGTAGAGAGTGTTGCGCGGATTGCAGATCGCGTTTGAAATAAAGCATATGAAAAGGAAGAGCGCGATCACCGCCACTATATAGGGCACGAGCTGGTATCCAAAGGATTGCTTTTTATCCTTTTCGCTCTTGCCTCCCTTTGGTTTTTGAGTCGGCTTGTCCTTATTTAACTGTACTGCTTTTTTGTTTGACTTAGCTGCCATTTTGAAATTCCTCTCGAGGTTTTTATGTAAATATCTGTAAAATTCGGTAAAAAACGAATTTGCCGCGCGGCAAATGCACACACTATGATAAACACGTCAATGCGCAAAACCGCCCCAATTATATATATTATATCATATTATTTTATGCTTGTAAAGAGCCTATTTTCATTTAAAACCACTTTTTTGAAGTCCCAAAAGGAGAAAACATGAATAAAAAGCTGAAAAACACACTTTTGGCATCGTCATCGGTCGCCGCCGGGCTATGCAATTCGCTCATCGGTGCGGGAGGCGGCATAATACTTTCGTTTTGCCTTAACAAGCACTTTTCGGAGAGCTTTGGTGACAAGAGAAATATATATGTAAACTCGCAAGCGGCAATGATCCCGTGCTGTGCCCTTTCCTGCATCATTTACTCGATGAACGGAATGCTCAAGGTCTCGCGCTTCTCGCCGATAGCCCTACCGGCAATCCTTGGCGGGATTTTGGGAAGCATGCTTTTGCCGAAATTAAAGCTCGGATGGCTGAAAACCGCCTTCGCCCTGCTTGTCGTGTGGTCGGGATTCAGAATGATGACGGCATGAAAAAGCCTTATATATCAAAAGAAAAAGGAGAGAAAAAATGGAGAGGATATCATCAAGGATCGGCGGATTTGCAGCAGCTCTGCTCATCGCATGTCTCTCGGGGCTCGGTATCGGAAGCGGAGGTCTGCTTGTGATCTGGCTTACAATGATAGAGGGCATAAGCGCGGAAACCGCACGGGGACTCAATCTCCTCTTCTTCGTCTTCTCCGCGAGCGCGGCTCTGCTCATTCATCTTCTGAAGGGCAGGGTCAAGACACGGCTGGTTGCCATACTGTCCTGCTTTTCATGCCTCGGAACACTGATAGGAACCTATATCGGATCAAGACTCGATCCGCTCCTCTTAAAACGTATCTTCGGAGCAATGCTCACGGCATCGGGTAGCTATTCCCTCTTCGGAACGTTCAAAAAGAGGCTGAAAAGGGGCAAAAAAAGCGCTATTTTGCAAAACAAGTAAAGAAATTTTCAAAAACCTCTTTACAAATTGCATTTTATATGATATAATGTAACCTGCATAACGGCGGCAAGGCTTCACGAGGCTACAAGTCACGCCTGTAAAACTCCGTAAGGAGACAACCAAAAGCGTGAGTTTCACCCTCTCGGTTGCTCTGCAGTCCGTATTTTGCAAAAATATTTTATTTTCGAAAGGTGAATACGAAAATGACAGCAGCAGAAAAGCAGGCAATTATCGAACAGTACGCAACTCACGAGGGCGACACAGGCTCCCCCGAGGTTCAGATCGCTATCCTTACTTACAGAATAGCTAACCTCACCGAGCACCTTAAGGGCAACCACAAGGATAACCACAGCCGCCGCGGTCTCTTCAAGATGGTTGGTCACAGAAGAAACCTCCTCAACTACCTCCAGAAGGTAGACATCGAAAGATACAGAGCTATCGTTGAGAAGCTTGGTCTGAGAAAGTAATAATTGCATAAGAAACGGAGTGCCGGGGTTTTCTGTCACTCCGCTTCTTGCTGTAAAAACTCTTTTCCTTCGATAAATTTCCGAATTCGGCGTTGCTCCTCGAAAGCAGCTTGACGTAGATAACTACGTTGCGCTCTGCTTTCTCCGGTGCGCCTTGACTTTGAAAATTTCTCTTTGGAAAACCCGTTTTTACTATTCTACCCAATCAAACTATACAAAAAACCACACGAGGGATTTTAGCGCTTAAACAAGCGGATAAGTCAGCTCTTGTCCGACTGTTTAAGTTCTAAAACTCCGTGTGAAAAAATACAAAACGGAGGAATAAAAAATGTCCACAACAATCGTAAGCTCCCAGATGGAGTTCAAGAATTTTAAGACCTTCAAGTACACACTCGCAGGTCGTCCCCTTGTTATCGAGACGGGCAAAATGGCAGGCCTTGCAAACGGCTCTGTCCTCATTCGTTACGGCGAGACCGCAGTTCTCTGCTGCGCAACCGCTTCCGAAAAGCCCCGCGACGGTATCGATTTCCTTCCCCTCTCTGTTGACTTTGACGAGAGAATGTATGCCGCAGGTAAGATTCCCGGCGGATACCTCAAGAGAGAAGGAAAGCCCTCTGAGAAGGCAATTCTCACAAGCCGTGTTATAGACCGTCCCATCAGACCCCTTTTCCCCAAGGATCTCCGCAATGACGTTGCTCTTACTCTCACAGTAATGAGCGTCGATCCCGATTGCGCTCCCGAGGTTGCCGCTATGATCGGTGCCTCCACCGCTCTCGCAATTTCGGACATCCCGTGGAACGGACCTATCGGTGGTCTCCATATCGGTCTTATCAACGGCGAGTACATTATCAACCCCACAACCGAGCAGCAGAAGGTTTCTGACCTCCAGCTCACAGTTGCGGCTTCCAAGGAAAAGGTCGTTATGATCGAGGCAGGCGCAAACGAGGTTGACGACAAGGTTATGTACGACGCTATTATGCTCGCTCACAAGACTATCAAGGAGCTTCTCCTCTTCATCGAGGCAATCGTTGACGAGATCGGAAAGCCCAAGTTCGATTACCCCTCTTGCGAGCTTGATCACGATATGTTCGACAAGATCTTCGACTTCTGCGAGAAGGACGTTATGTTCGCTCTCGACACAGATGACAAGACCGTTCGCGATGCAAGAATGTTCCCCATCAAGGAAGCTATCCTTGAGAAGTTCACCGAAGAGTATCCCGATCTTCCCACTATGATGGAGGAGCTTGTTTACAAGATCCAGAAGAAGATCGTTCGCCGTTGGCTCCTTGTTGACAAGAAGCGTGTTGACGGTCGTTCCATGAACCAGATCCGCGGACTTGCGGCAGAGGTTGACATTCTTCCCCGCGCTCACGGCTCGGGTCTCTTCACAAGAGGTCAGACTCAGGTATTGACAGTTGCAACTCTCGGTACTCTCTCCGAGGCTCAGATGCTCGACGGTATCGACTCCGAGACTTCGAAGAGATATATGCACCACTACAACATGCCCGGCTTCTCCACAGGTGAGGCTAAGGCAGTAAGAAGCCCCGGACGCCGCGAGATCGGTCACGGAGCACTTGCAGAGAGATCTCTCGTTCCCGTTCTTCCCTCCGAGGAGGAATTCCCCTACGCTATCCGTCTTGTTTCCGACGTAGTTTCCTCTAACGGTTCTACCTCTCAGGGCTCTGTTTGCGGATCCACCCTCGCTCTTATGGCAGCAGGTGTTCCGATCAAGGCTCCCGTTGCAGGTATCTCCTGCGGTCTTATCACCGCTGAGGACGGCTCTTGGGACACTATGATCGACATCCAGGGTCTCGAGGACTTCTACGGCGACATGGACTTCAAGGTAGCAGGTACAAAGAAGGGTATCACATCCATTCAGATGGACCTTAAGATCGACGGTCTTACACCCGAGATCATAGCAAAGGCATTCGAGCAGACAAAGGCAGGCCGCGAGTACATCATCGACGAGGTTATTCTCAAGGCAATCGATGCTCCCAGAGCAGAGGTTTCAAAGTATGCTCCCAAGATGACAAGCTTCACCATCGATCCCGAGAAGATCCGTGAGGTTATCGGTAAGGGCGGCTCTGTTATCCAGAAGATCTGCGCAGATTCCGGCGCAAAGGTTGACATCAACGACGACGGTCTTATCACCATCGCGGCTATCAACGGCGAGAGCGCAGCAATCGCTAAGTCTATGATCGACGCTATCGTATTCGAGCCCGAGGTTGGATGCACATACAACGGAACCGTTGTAAAGATCCTTGCAAGCAAGGATAAGCAGGGCGAGGACATCGGATGCTTCGTTGAGTATGCTCCCGGCAAGGAAGGCATGGTTCACATCTCCAAGATCTGCCAGAAGCGCATCAACAAGGTTACCGAGGCAGGTATCGACGTTGGTTCTGCTGTTAAGGTCAAGTTCATGGGACTTGACAAGAAGGGCAGAATGGATTTCTCCATCAAGGACGCAGAATAATCAAAAAATAAAATACCGAGAGGGGTAATTCCCTCTCGGAGCAAAATAAAAAAGTAAAGGAGATCAAAAAATGACGTTTCTCGAAAATATGGACAAAGAAAAAATAAAAAAGATATTGCTCATTGTTATTTCCGCGCTCACACTTGCGGCGCTTGCTCTTCTCCTTGTAATTATTGTAGTAAGCATTGCCCCCGGCGGCATTAAGGGATTTGAGGACTATACGGTTACAGATGCAAACATCAAGACCGGATCTTTGGTTCTCGCAGACAAGGATCATCCTTACAGCGGTAGCTTGAGTGCAGATTCCCTTGAGGTTGTAGGCGCATACAGAGATGCTAACCTTGAAAAGGATGCTAACGACAAGCCCTTGAACAAGTATTACATGAACGAAAAGTCCTTGATGAAGCTTGAAAAGAACGCTATGTCTGCCGCTCACAATATGCTTGTTGCTGCAGAGGCGGCTGTAAAGAAGGACGATCTGCTCATTGCATACACTTACGGATATAACCTTGAAGATAATGAAGAGTACAAAACAGCACTTCTCATGTATCTTACAAATTATAACGGCACTGCTCTTGATCCCGCCTACGTAGAGTGGTTTGATACAAACGCAGCAAGCTACGGCTTCATTGAAAGCTTTGAGGATGGATACCGCTATGTTGGTGTTGTTCACGCAACATACATGAAGGCAAGCTCAATGACTCTCGCGCAGTACATCAATTACCTCAAGACCAACACCTCTGACGAAAAGCCTCTTAAGACAAGCGCAAACGGTGTTGAATACCAGATCTACTACGTTGCTTGTAAGGCAGGCGATACCATCAAGGTTCCCTCCAAGAACGAGTACACCATCTCGGGTACAAACGAGGGCGGAGTTATCATAACCGTAAAGGTTTCAAAGTAAAATACAGATTTCATCATCATTGCCCGTGAGCGATAATACCGTGTCACGGGCAATAAATCTATAAAAAGGAAACAAAAAAATGAGATATTTCACAAAGGAATGGTACAACGACAGCTTGGTGTCGGAGATGTGCTTTAATCTTCGCAAGACCGAAAAGGCGGGTGAATTTTCCGAAAAATTCTTCAATTCGCTCTATGAGATCGAAAGAAAAGCCTTTCTCCGTCACGCAAAAAGAGCCGCAAGGATCGAACGCAGACGCTTCGATGTAAGCGTCGCAAACGAGGAATTTAATACAAATTATAATGAAAATCTTGAGTTTGTTAAAACGTGCCTCCCCGAGGAGATCCTCTCCGAAATAAAGGATATAAGGATACTCGCGCTCGGTAGCGTAACATATGATATGGCGGCAAAGATAACTCGTCATTGCGGAGCTCTGCACAATAAATGCGAGGCTGTAAAGCGCAGATATGACGAGGCAACAGACGCGCTCGTTGATAAAATTGGCGGAAGCATTCCCTCTCTGTATAGCGAGCTTTGGGGTGCACCGATAGCATCCGTATCGATCGAAAACGGATCGGCATTCGTAACCACCTCCCCCGAGTATACGGGTGTGGCGGTCAAGGTAAAAATGAGCGGTGCCGCGCTTGTGGAATGCGACGAGAGCATCGAGGGCTGTATGATAAGCAACTATGAGCTTTTGGTGCACGAAAACGGCGGATTTGAATTTTCTCTGCTTGCATTGCGCGACAGCTTGACACTCAAGGTCATCACGTTTGTGGCAGATTCTGTTGAAATAGAGGAAATATAGTTTTTTAGAAAATATGCAAATATGCGGCACTCCAATTTTGTATAAATTGCCTATTACATTTTTGACAAAAATGTGGTAAAATAGTATTAAGGGAAAGCTTTGCTCTCAACGTAACCAATACAAAAGAAAGAAGGTGTGCGCATGTTTTCGATAGGCGATAAGATAATGTATGGCTCAGAGGGCGTATTTACCGTCGCGGAATATACCTCCTCCCCCATAGACAAGAACGACACAAGACAATTTTACGTCCTGCGTCCTGTCCACGGTCCTTCGGGGAATGTGATAATAACCCCCGTCGGAAACGAAAACGTAAAGATGCGCGCCGTAATGAGCCGCAGTGAAGCGCTCGCATTGATAGATAAGATCCCCGACATACCGCTCCTGACCGTTGAAAACGAGAAAAAGCGCAGAGATACCTACCGTAAGGCGCTGACAAGCGCTACCTGTGAGGAGCTCATCAGCATAATCAAAACCGTAGCTCTTCGAAAGGAAGAATTACTCAGAAACAAAAAACGCATCAGCGAATCCGATAACGATTACGAAATGAAAGCAAGATTTTGCTTTTACGGCGAGCTGTCGATCTCACTTGACATTCCGCTCGACTCTATTGAAGCGTTTATCAAAGAAAGACTGTCAGCATAAAAAATATGGCGTACCCGCCTTGTCGCAGGTACGCCATGTTTTTTATTCTTATTCAACGTCCCACTCGCCCTGATTTTCATCGTGCGAGGTCTTTGACTCTGTTGCCTTCTCTGTCTCACGCGCCTCGGTATCACTCTCGGTAACAGCACCGCTTCCAGAGCCGGTGGCAACGGTATTTTCCTCGGTATCCCATTCGCTCTCGGATGAGTTCTCTGTTTTAGCCTCGGTATTTGTCTCTGCAACCGATTCCGTTGTAGTGGATGACGACTGCGCCTCTGTGACAACAGTGGCCTGCGTGCTCTTTTTCGCGCAAGAAACAGCAAGACAAACAACCGCCGCCAAAACCAGTAATAATATTATAATTCTTTTCATAAAATCAACCTCCGAATCTGTCGGCTATACTGTAATTATAATAGATTTTTCGATCCTTGTCAAGAATTATTTTCTCGGCATCGGGATCTTAGGCTGGTATCTCAGCTCATTTACCGAGTAGACCGTAACAAACGCCTTGGGGTCTATCCTCTTGACGTAATCCATAAGCTTGCGGTATTCGTTTTTGTCTACTATCGTAACTACCTCCATGCGGGGCGTTTTGTCAAACGCGCCAATACTCTCATAGAGCGTTGCGCCGCTGTGAAGGTCGTGAAGAATGAAATCGACAATAGTGTCAAGATGCGGAGAAATAATACAAACTCTGCGCTTGATATTAAGACCGAAGATGAAGTGATCAACGATAAGTCCGCCGAAATAAGTGCCGAGCAAGCTTAATATAAATGTCTTTGTGTCATAGCATATGATCGAAAGCGCCGCCACAATGAGACCCGAAACCGAAACCGCCGTACCAAGCCCGATCCTAAGATATTTGCTCATGATCTTCGCAACAATATCAAGTCCGCCCGATGAAGCGTTGTGCGAAAAGAGTATCGCCATCGCAACTCCAACAATAAGTATGTAGCATATCATGTCGATAAGCGGATCTGACGTCAGCGACCTGAAATCAGGCAGCAAATTCTCGAAAACTCCGATAGTTATAGGCACCGTAACCGATGTGTAGACGGTTTTCGCGCCAAATTCGCGTCCTACAAGCAAAAATCCGAGTGTCAGAAAAATTACGTTGAGTATAAGAGAGATCGCAGATACGGGCAGAGGCAAAAAGTTATTTAAAACGATTGCAAGCGCCGTTCCGCTTCCGATGACAAGGTTGCACGGCATCATGAAGAAATATATAGCCGCGCCGGCCAACACCGCACCAAAGGTAATAATAAGGTATTCCTTTATAAAATATAAGGTCTTTTTGAGCATATTGCGCTCCTTTATATAAAATTAGTCAATATTTTCATCCTTGCCGCCCCTTTTAAGATCGTGTCGGATAACGCCTATGACAAGCGAGAAAATGTTAAGCACCTCGCACGCGATAGCGCCGATGGCAATATTGGCGATATTGTAGGTAAGCCACAGGGGCGAGCATGCAAAGCCAAATCTCCTGACCATCTTTGCAGAGGCGTATCGGTAGCTCACCGTGCTCAAAATCATCGCAAGCACGGGCAAAAGCTCCAAAATAAGGTTTTGCGCTGAGGGCTCTTTTCCGAACACGGTGAAAACAAGACCGTAACAGCCAAGAGAAAGCGCAGAGAAAACAACGATCCACAAAGGATGCTTCGCGTTCGTTTTATCCTTGTTGAGGAAAATGACAGCTCGCAAAATCGAGACAAAATTGAGCATCGCGCCCGATAATGCTCCGAGCATAAAGTAATTTATCGCGAAAAGCGACGAGCCCGCAAGCTGAAAAAAGATAAGTGATTTATTGCTCTTCTGCTGGTACGAAAGGCAGTTAAACGCCATTGCCACAATGCCTATAATTTGCGCTATTAGTTCAATCATATTGTACCTCGTTTCAGCTCAGGTTGTGGCGCAAAAAATAAAGAGGGGAGCTCCCCTCTTTATTTTTGGTGCCGGTGGTCGGGGTCGAACCGACACGGTATCGCTACCACTGGATTTTGAGTCCAGCACGTCTGCCAATTCCATCACACCGGCATAATATGTGCACCGTAATATTTTACATCATTTTTTCACTTTTGTCAATACCTTTTGGGTAAAAACTTTGCAGAGTCCGTTAAAAACTTTTTACACGAGACAAACAGATTGCAATTTATCGAATAGTTCGCCACGATAAAACGAAAGGCTTCCCCCTGGGGGGAAGCTGTCGCAGGGCGACTGATGAGGGGTTATTGTGCAAGGGCTTTTACCCCTCATCCGTCGGCTACGCCGCCACCTTCCCCCCAGGGGGAAGGCTTGCGTTTGTCCCTTTGCAACTTCCCGACAAATCAAAATTTGAAGTTACGCTTTATGTCCGCCGACTTGGCCGTTGCGTTCTATCGCGGTTGCGCCCTCTTCAAGATTCATACCCTTGACGATGGCGTTTTTACCGTATTTTTTCTTTATTGAAATAAGAGTTTTTTGTATTTTCTTTTCATGCGCGAGTGCGGCTTTTTCTTCCTCCTCGTGCTTGTTTTTTTCGGTGAGGTCGTCAAAGAACGACAGCTGCTCGGAGATCGGAGCGGAGCTTGCCTCGCTTTCCGGAATGACCTTGTTCGCCACCACGGTTATGCGGCGGACGAGCAGATTTTTGTTGATTATGCGGTCATACAGCTCGGTAACGGCGTCCATTATCATACTGGTGGATGATGTCTTGATTTTGAGATTAGCTGTTCCGTGCGAGTGCTTTGGAATCTGTCTTCCGTAGCGGTCTGTGACGATTTCGCCGGTATAGGATGCTGAAATACTCTCATTTGTCAGATTTTCAACGTCGTATCCTATCGTCAGCACCATCTGATCTGTTACAAGCTCCTTTTCAACGAGGTCGAGGACGAGCAGATCGGTCATTTCGCGCACGACAAGGCGCGCCTTGTCGGCGGTGTAGGGAACTGTCAGCACCTGACCCGAGGTCAGACTGTTAGTTTCGGGCTTGTATGCCTTGACGTCTGCTATCGTTGTCGGCTCGTAGCCCCACGCGTGGTCGATAAGCAGCTCCGCGTTGACTCCGAAGAGCTTATAGAGCAGATCCTCGGAATGGAATTTTCCGCTCTCGCCAAGGGAGCATCGAGCAACGTCGCCCATCGTGTAAAGTCCGACCTTTTCAAGCTTTGTGGAGTATCCGTGACCAATTCGCCAAAAGTCGGTAAGCGGTCTGTGATCCCAAAGCTCGCGGCGGTATGAGTATTCGTCAAGCTCGGCAATTCGAACTCCGTCCTCATCCGCAGGCATCCTTTTCGCCATAATGTCCATTGCGATCTTGGCAAGATACATATTCGTGCCAATTCCCGCGGTCGCGGTGATGCCCGTGCTTTTCAGCACGTCCTTTATCATTTTCATAGCAAATTCGCGCCCCGAAATTTTGAGAACGGGGAGGTAAGCCGTTGCATCGATGAACACCTCGTCTATTGAGTAGGCGAAAATGTCCTCGTGCGAGACATGGCGAAGATATATGTCGTATATCTCGCCGCTCTTTTTCATATAGTGCGCCATGCGCGGCGGCGCGACGATGTAATCCATTTTGAGTGTCGGATCTGATTTTAGCAAAATATCATCAAAGGAGGACGCGGAAAAGCGACGGGTGGGGGAGGAGGAGAGGCGTTTTGCGTTGACCTCGCGCGCCTTCGCAACGACCTCAAAAAGTCTTGAGCGTCCCGATAGTCCGTAAGCCTTAAGCGGAGGGGTAACGGCAAGACAGATAGTTTTTTCGGTTCGCTTTTTATCCGCTACGACAAGATTCGTGCGCAGGGGGTCAAGCCCGCGGTCTACGCATTCTACCGATGCGTAAAACGATTTTAAATCGATGCAAATGTAGGTTTTCTTATCCATGCCGCTCTCCTTTCTTTGATGTAATTTAATTATATCATTAGAACAAATGTTTGTCAATATTTTTTTCGGTTTTCTCTTGACAATTTGATTTTTGTATGATATAATACCAAAGTGGCTAAAGCAACCACAAAATTGACAAGTGTTTACTTGGAGGCATATCGAAGCGGTCATAACGGAAACCGTTTGCGGTTTAGTCTCTATAAACACCGTACAATTATATATTTTTACTCGGAGGCATATCGAAGCGGTCATAACGGGGGAGCGAGCAAAAAAAACGATTGAGTATCGTTTTTTGCGAAGCGAGTGTCAAAAATAAGGAGAGTGCAAGCCGAATGGCGCAGCTCACGACTATATTTTTGATATGGGCACGACTCTTGAAAACCGTTTGTGCAGTTGATTTTCTCCAAAAAAATAATTTAATATCCATACTCGGAGGCATATCGAAGCGGTCATAACGGGGCGGTCTTGAAAACTTCCTTCGTCTGTTTATGTAATTTCTTGAAAACCCTTAATTTTATTGGGTTTTTCGCAGTTTGTTCTGCACTTTGCGAGAAGCGTTTCTCGCAGTTTTCTCGCAATTTTCCTTGACTTGGATTGCGATTTTTGATACAATTGAATACACGGAGGGTTATCGAAGTGGTCATAACGAGGCGGTCTTGAAAATTTGCAGTCGCGAGTTTCTGCAAAGTGCCAAAGGGCCTTGACGTGCCTGACATTTCTGTCCTTCGAACGAAGCAGAAAATTATTCCTTCTAAAACTTTTTCTAAAAAATTCGCAAATCAAAAACTAAATAGTCTTACACGGAGGGTTATCGTAGTGGTCATAACGAGGCGGTCTTGAAAACCGTTTGCCTTCACGGGCGCGTGAGTTCGAATCTCACACCCTCCGCCATCAAACACCTCGAAATTCATGTTTTGAGGTGTTATTTTTTGTAAAACAGATTGGATTTTTGTCGTAAATATGATATAATTAATAAAAAATGACAAAAGAAAGGGTGATATTATGTATGATTTTATGACACAAATGGTATATACCATTGGAAGATACGATGGACAAGTGATTAATATGCTCGGAACAGGCTTTTTGGTAGCAAACGGTAAATATGTTGTTGCCCCACGCCATGTCGTCGGAGATAATGATAATGGATTAGGTATAATTTTACCTTCTATTAGCTCATTGAACGAATATCAAGATACAACTATAAATAGATGCAATTTTGCCAATGTCAATATTAAATTTAGTGACCCTTTTAGAGATATAGTTATCCTTCAATTGAAAGACCAAAGCGCAACTTTTACTACCCCTTCTCTAGGTAGTATTAATGATGTTTCTGTAGGAGATGAAATTTTAATATTTGGGTTTCCTCACTGCACCGAGGGCCGCAGAGTGTTAACTATGCAAAAGGCAATGGTTGGTGCAAAAATATTATTGAACAGTTCAGGAGTTAAATCAAAATTTTGCGTGATTAATACCCAAACAAGACCCGGCCAATCGGGTTCTATCATTTATTCACCAAGTCAAAACAAAATTGTTGCAATCTTGATCGGGGCTTTTGTGTCCGGTTCGGGCATATTACTTGGCGAAATAAACCCAAACGAATTACATCAAACCACACAATGTCTTTCGGCTGAATATATCAAAAACATGATTGGAGAAATTTAATGAACATACCACAGTATCAAACAGAAGAGTTAATAGAAGTTTTGGAGCCATTTCAGCAGGATTTGTTGAAGAATATTTTGGCTGAACATACCGAAGAGGAAGCGTTAGAAATATGGATGCAGGTAGTTGGCCCAGAACACACAAAATCTTTCGGTGGCGAAGGCATAAAGGATTATCTTAAGCATTTTAAAACCGAGTTTGATTTATTAATATTGGGCGACGAAAAGTATAGTAATGTTATTAAAGAATTTAATGAGCATAAACAAGTTACAAATTTTTTTGTTGTTTCGTTCCTTTCTACAGCACTGGCAAGTAGTTTGGGAATAGCTGCTACTGTGGTTTCTCCTCTAATTGTTCTTGCTTTGGGCACCGTTGGAAAATTGGGACTTAATGCATATAAAGAATCTATAAGAGAAAAGTACGGCAAATAAGTTAGTATACACCGTTTTATGGGGATATAAATCTTTCAATCACGTCCTCATGCCACCCCGATTTTTGCGTATTCTTAAACGCCTTGTCGGTGGCAAGATAGTTAATAATGCTGTGTTTTGAGATGTAGTACTTACCCATAATGTTCACGGCGTATATGTATTTCTTCCGCACGTAGCGTAGGATCGTGGTGCGGCTGTAACCTGTGACCTCGGCGACCTCGTCGACGGTGAGCGTATCGGGTACGGCAGAAAGAAGATCCTCGAGCATTTCCTTAAACCTTGCGCGTTCCTTTCCACGGAGCTTATAGTGGGTATCATCAAAATAACCCCCACAGCCCGAGTCAGGCGACTCGGTTCTGCGAGGGTTATTTGTCTTTTTGGCGTTGAAAATACCGACGGGGATTTCTTTCCGCTTCTCTCGTTCGCTCTTTGTCATGTAGGCGAGAGCATCCTCCTTTCTGACAGAGTATTTGTGCGTAGGCGTATTGCGGATTTCGCACGGAATGATGCCATTCTGCAGCATCCACGCCGCCTTGCGTTTGCTGATATGGAGCATTTTGTAAAGTTGCTCCAAGGAGATGATCTCGCCCTTCATTGTTTAATCCTCGCTTTCGGAATTGATACTCAATACACTTTCAATAGCTCTGCCGGCTTCGCACTTGGCGTTGGCATCGAGGTGTGAATAAATGTCTGCCGTGGTGCTCATATTGCTGTGCCCGAGCCATACTTGAATGATTTTCATATTGATGTTCTTTGCAACCAATAGCGACGCGCAGGTGTGGCGTAGGTCGTGGAAGCGGATCGGTCGCAGTCCGTACTTTTTCAGCACCTCGGGAAACCGCGTGGTCACGTAGTTTGGCTTTAGCAGGTTGCCCATCTGATCCACGCACACCATGTCAAGGTACTTGACCGAATATCCTCTGCGGAACTGTTTTTGATAGCCCTCTTGCTTCTTTTTGTGGCGGAGCAGAATTTCCTCCACGTCGGGAATGAGGGGCAGAGTTCGGCGTGAGCCCTCGGTTTTCATTTCGTCGCTGATGACAAGGCGTGTCTTGCCTTTCTGCTTGATCTCCATGACCTTTTGGCAGATGTGGATTTCCTTGCGCTCAAAGTCAATGTTATCCCACGAGAGCCCGAGAGCTTCGCTTCGTCGCAGACCATAGAAGGCGGCAAGGACGATGGGAATATAGATGCTTTCGTCCTCGGTGAGTGCCAAGAGCGTTTGCAGTTCCTCGGGTGAGTAAAACTCACCCACGAATTTCTTCGCCTGCGGTCGCTCCACGCGGTTCATCGGATTGACCTCAAAAATCTCTTGCCTGACCGCATACTCAAAGGCGGCGTGGAGCAGGTTGTGATAGTGTATCACCGTTCGTTCGCTGACGCCCTCGGCACGTAAAGACTCGTAGAAGCCGTGGATCAGCTTGGGCTTGCAGTCGTCGAGCGTGACCTCGCTGCCGAAGTACGCCTTGATCTTGCCGTTGATCTTGATGCGGTAGCCCTGCAGGGTGGTTTCCTGAATCTTGTGCCGATGCACACCTTCGAGCCAATCGGTGAGGAATTCAAGAAGCGGATAATTCTCGGGATTATCGTATCCCTCTCGCAGTCTTGTTTCTTCAGCTTCGAGCTCCCGTAGGAGCTCTCGCTTTCGTTTCTCAATCACCGCTTTCTTCTCGCCCCCGTATAGCCCCATGTTTTTCCACTTGGGCTTTGCCACTTGCTTTATGGGATCGTAGTGCGGATAGACGAGGTAGAGCTTGCCGTTCTTTTCTTGCACACTACCCGTCAGTACAAAGCCGTTTTTCTTTGCCATTAACTTACCTCCGTTTCAAGTTTTTTGGTACTCACAACCATATCACAAAGTCCGCGAATAGTCCAGCACTTTGGGTTCGAAGTTTCATTTAGGACATATTTTTTCGTGACCTGCTCGCCGAGCAGATAACGGATCGCATTAACCTTTGCGATGCGGTATTCGCGCCCGACCTTGATGGCTTCAATCTCGCCTGTGCGAATGAGCTTGGACGCCAGCTTCTGACTGATGCCGAGCATCTCGGCAAACTCACAGAGAGTCAGCGCATCGGGGTAATCCTTAAACACAATATTCATTTCGTTTTTGGTCATTCAGTTCCTCCTTTTACATTTTTAGCGTGGGTTCTTCATAATCTTCTACGGGCTCGTCCGAGGCATCGCTATGGCTCGTTACCGCTTCGGCAACAAGCTTTGCTATTTCAAGTACGGCTGCCACATTCTGACCTGCAAGGCGTGCGCGTTCCTCGGCTTCGATTTCCTCTGCGGTTTTGTTTTCATCGTCGGTCAGCGAAGCCAATCCAACAAGACCACCGAGAGCAAGGCGAGAACCGACGGAACGACCGCGAACAGAATTTGAATCCACCACAGTATGCTTTGGCGTTTCTCCCATTTTGCGACCAGAGAAGTAAGACTCTCGCTCACTCTCCCAGCCTGTTTTTCGCTCTCTGCCGTTATGATCTTCGTCGCTTTCTCGGTTAGCTCGTTCATATGCGCCACCTGATTCTTCGATAAGGTTTCCATTCTCGTCAAATACGAACGACTCGTAGTGAACGTGTTCTTTCTCTCCGTCATCATAGATCGTGTAAGTGCCTGCATATTCTCGACCGTCCTCGCGAGAGATTCCCAATCCTTCGCGCTGATCTTCACCATCGGTGTGTCGTCGATCGGTGCGATTTCGTGCATCGCTGTCATATCGTCCAGCGAGAATTTCTTGCCTGATTTCAAACTCATATTCCATATTCTCCTTCAAAAATTTTTCGTCCGAGAGCTTGTTATCTCGGCATTTCCTGAATGCGCCGTTCTCGTATCTCGGCTCACGGTAGCAGGTGTAGGTGATGTGCTTTCTGCTGTCCTCCCACCGAACACCGTAGCCGAGCTTCTTCATCACCGCAATAAATTCCTCGCGGTTACCGCTTCGCTGCATCGCGTACTTGATGGCGGCACGCAGACGGAATTTCCAGCTCTCGCCACGGCTTCCCGAACGGTACTCGCGTGCGCCAACTGATTTTGTTTTGCCTTTTCCATAAGGCGAGAGGACGAAAAGTCCGTGCGCCAAACAGATCTCATCGTTGATGTCACGCAAGCGTTTGATATTGTTTCTGTCCTCGTGGAGCTTCTTGCCGGTGTCAGGATGCACCGTGTCAATGATAAAGTGATTGTGCATATGGTCGCTGTCAAAATGAAACGCAACCACAACGCTGTACCCCGGCCACGCGCGACGGGCGAACTCCAAGCCCATCTCGATCACTTCTTCGGGATCGATATCCTCGTCGGGGTGGAAGGACTGCACGTAGTGGCGGAAGCACAGTCCGTCGGTCTTATCCCAGATCGCCTTGTTCGCCATGAACTCTTGGTACGCCATCTCGGGATCGCAGTTAATGCCCGACACGCTCCATGCTTCTTCGGCAGAGCGAGTCTTTTCGGGCTGTAGGCAGTACGCGATCACCGAACGCATTACGCTCGGCAGGTGGTCTGCCTGATTTGAATACTTGATTTTTATGAGTGTTGCCATGTGTCGTTCCTCCTTTTGACAAGTGTGTGAATGGCGGTGTAGGTCTGCTCCAAGGCAGCGCGGCACTCGCCGAGATTTACGCCCTGAATTTTGCCCATGTTGGCAAGGCGCGTCAGTTGGTTCAGGTTGTTGCCAATTCGCCGGAGATCCGCTAAAATCGGCTTCAAATCCTCGATTAAGGTGATCTCCTTGCCGAGAGCGCAGGTGATCAGGTATTCGGTTCGTGTCAGGCGTGCTCTCGCCGCCTTGCGGTCGATAACGGAGAGCTCTTTCTCCGATACGCGAATGGGGATTGAAATGTTTCTTTTTCTCATTAAATTACCTCGTGTTGTTATAATTTTTGTTAAAGGGGTTTCGGGTTCTCCCGATACTGTGCGATTGGCGGAAAGCCACGCGCTCTGCTTGCCACGGCATAAGCCGTGAATAATACGCTCTCTCATGCCGAAACCTCGCTTTCCGCAGGAACGCAAGGAACGGACGGAACGCAAAGATCGCACACCGCAGAACTTCCGTCCTCTACGGCACTTTCGTCACGGGCAGAAGAAGGAATATATCGGATTTCCAAGAAGCGTTGACCGTTGCTTCGGCTGCTCTTGAAATACACAAAGCGTTCCTCCAACTGATACCGCCAACGGTTCATCAGCTGTTTCAGTGCCTTTGCCGAGATCTCCGCACCTGCATAGGCACAAAACTGCTCGGCGAATTCGGTATTGCCACCCTTGAACTGTTCGATGCTTTTCACGAACTCCGCGAGCTTTACGATCTCATCGGGGAGAGTTAATTCGGGCTTGTCCAGCGTGTCCGAGATCAGCTCCCACGCACAGGTGTTGCGTGACATATTCAGCTCCATCTCTCGGCTCTCAATATCACGCCCTGTGCAGAAGAGCGTTGCTCCGCGTGCGTGGCGTTTGCTCACGTCAAGAATGAACACCGCATTCATCGCGCCGCTGATGCCGGTTGTGCCCGACAGCTTGTTGAGCGGATCGCTGTCACCCTGCTTTCGCAGGTGATGCACCAGCAGAAGAGAGATTCGCATTTTGTCAGCAAGAGCTTTGAGCTTTCGCACCTCGTCGTAATCATTTGCATAGGAGGTGTCGATGCCACCCACGCGAACAATTTGGAAGGTATCAATGATGACGAGAACGGTGTCGCGATGCTCCGAAATAAACTGTTCGATCTGAAAGCAAAGATCGTCGGCGAGTGTGCCTGCCGCGATTGCGAAGAACAGATTGCCGGGAACATCATCGGTGAGCTTGCAGAGCCGTTCCTGAATTCTCGCGAGTGAATCCTCGAGGGCGAGATACAGAACCGTTCCGCGTTTGGTCGGCAGGCTCCAGATGGACTCGCCCTTGGCGACTCTTACGCCAATGTCAAGCACCATCCAAGACTTGCCGATCTTCGGTGCGCCTCCGAGCATTGAGATGCCCTCGGGCAGAAGCGTTTCGATACAGAAGCTGCGCTTCGGCAACCTCTTATCCATTAAGGTTTCGCCGTCGATCACGGCGAGTGGTTTTGGTTTTTGATTCATGATTTTTCCTCCATGATGAATTGATTTTTGAATTGCTTTTCTTTTTCTGTTGGTACTACTTTAATGCTACATTGACATCACCTCCTACTTTCTATGGCAAATAAAACGGCTCTTGCACACCTCCTTTCAAAAGATTTTTTGTTTCTCCCCTCATAAGGAGAGATAACGAGAAGGGCGTTTTTATTAGGTCGTCGCAAAAAATTCACAAACTTTTTTATCACCCCACTCACTTGGTAGAGAGCGAGAACCTTCAAAAGTACACGCCATCGGCAAAAATAATTTGAAAAAATTTATCCCCTCACTTTTCTATGGCAAAAAATCAGCCATGTGATAACCTCAATTTTGAAAATAGTCCTCACTTTCTCTGGCAAAAATTTGGGGGTGCTATGCGCTAATAAACAAAACCTTTTCACTTTCTATGCCAAAAAATCGGTATGACTACAACTGAATTTTAAAAACCCTCTCACTTTTACAAGGGAATTCAGAAGCACATTGACCACCTAAAAATCTGACCTTTTACAACTTGTTTACATTCGAAGGGCAAAGAAAAACGACTCACGAGCTTTTCGCACATGAATCGTTAGATTGATATTTTATTCGAACCCACTAAGTTGTTTGAGCGAGGCGGCCTTGAAATTTGTACTCGTTATTGGAACGCTTATCCCCGAAAACCCTTGATTTATAAGGGATTTTTGGACTTTTACAACTGAATATTTTTGTTTGTTCTCTCCTGTTGTTCTCTCCTTTTTCCAAGGTCTGATTTTGAGTTCAACAGATTGAAATAGACGTGGAGGGTTATCGAAGCGGTCATAACGAGGTGGTCTTGAAAACCATTTGACAGCAATGTCACGTGAGTTCGAATCTCACACCCTCCGCCACTTTGCCTTGGAGCGTAATGCTCCAAGGCGTTTTTCTTTGTTTACTGCGTATCAGATTTTGAGCCGTTAGGCGGAGATTGAAAGTGCATTTTCGATGACCGATGCGCTTCCTCTCTTGCTGTGTGCATCGAGG
>JAZUBI010000078.1:0-8155 GCA_045638385.1 Eubacteriales bacterium | reverse complement strand
ACTTGTGTTTTTCCCCTCTTGCGGCATAGCCGCAATTCACCCCTTTGTGGCGCTTTCTAACGATAGGGAATTTCGCCGTCTGCGGACGGCGACCAAAACACGCAAAGCGTAGGGGGATAGCTCACTGCACCGCCTGTGCGGAATCGCGCGTTGGATCGGCGCAAGCCTTTAAAAAGGCTTGACCGAAACTTACACTCGCTTCGCGCCTAAGCCGTGAAGTCCACCGACAAATCAAAATTTGATCAGTACAAGGTTATTATACATTATTTAAGCAAAAAAATCAATATGGAATTTCAGATTGTTGACAAAGGAGGATTTGAGTGATATAATAATGGCGAGAGAATTAGTGAAAGGCTTTTTCTCTGTTTGTTTTTATGGGTAAGATATACAATTCTGTTTGCGAGCTTATTGGCAGGACGCCACTTATAAGGCTGCACAATTTTGAGAAATACAATAATTTTGAGTCGGAGCTTTTTGCAAAGGTTGAGTTTTTCAATCCTGCGGGATCGACCAAGGACCGCGCGGCACTTGAGATGATAGAGGACGCCGAGAGGAGCGGTATTTTAAGCGAGGGCGGTACTATCATTGAGCCGACCTCCGGAAACACCGGAATCGGCCTTGCATCTATCTGCGCTTCGCGCGGCTACCGTCTTATTATCGTTATGCCCGACAGCATGTCTCTTGAACGTCAGCTTCTTATGAAGGCATACGGCGCGGAGCTTGTTCTGACCGACGGCGCGCTCGGCATGAAGGGTGCGATTGAAAAGGCGGAGGAGCTTAAGCGCGAGATCGAGGGAGCAATAATTGCGGGTCAGTTTTCAAATCCCGCTAACCCCATGGCGCACTACAAGACTACTGCTCCCGAGATATGGGAGGACTGTGGCGGTGAGATAGATTATTTCATTGCGACCATCGGAACGGGCGGCACGATCAGCGGCATAGCGAGGTATCTTAAGGAGAAAAATCCCGATATAAGGGTGATTGGCGTTGAGCCTGCGGACTCCCCCTTTATAACCGAGGGCAGAGCAGGAAAGCACGCTATTCAGGGCATTGGCGCGGGATTTATACCCGAAAATCTTGATCTTTCGCTTATTGACGAGGTTATTACCGTCAGTGAGGGTGAGTCGGTTGCCTATACGCGAAGCATTGCGCGAAACGAGGGTATTTTGGTCGGTATTTCTTCCGGTGCGGCTTTGGCGGCGGCTGTCAAGCTTACAAGGCGAGACGGCATGGCGGGAAAGAGGATAGTTGTTATTCTTCCCGATACGGGAGAGAGATATCTTTCCGCGGGGATATTTTAATATAAAAGGAAACGGAAAAAAATCCGTTTCCTCAGACTGTCGAAAAAGCTGTTAGACCGCAAGGGACTTGAAAATAAAATTGAAACACTTAAAACCGTATAACAAGAATAAGCACAAGGCAAACATCGAGAATGCCTTGTGCTTTCTTGCTTTTTCCTCTCTTGCACTCTGGCGTACCCCCGTACGCCGACGAATGCAAGAGAGAAAAATCTACCTACCTTTTTCGCCGTCTGTGTCTTTTGTTAATCTATATGCTCCGAGATCTTTTCCCCAAAGAGTTTTCCGAGTGTGATAACGGAGGTTGATACGTAGTGGTATTGGTCGGTGTTTTCGTCCTCTTCAAAATAGACCTGGTAGGTATAGAAGGGAATTGAGGTGATAACCTCGCTGTATACCGTTTCTCCATGCGCGGATTCGGGCAGAGAAGAGGTAGAGGGGGCGAGCTTTTCTGTTTTGTGTATGGAGACGTGGATATTCGAATTTGTGTCTTGGAGCGACCCAAAATAGAATGAGAGCATCTCTGCGTTCTCGGGGAGCTCGAAATATACCGAGTATTCCTTGCCACCCTTGAAATCATGGGTCTCCTTGACGTTGTAGCGGTAGTCGCAGAGGCTTATAAAATCCTCTACTTGAGCCATTTCCTCGGGAGTGGGTTCTGTTTCGGTTTCGGTATCTTTATCTGTATAGTTCTCGCTCATGCTTTCACTCTCGCTTTCGTTTTCGGTGCTTGTTTCGGTGGTGACGGATTCTGTATCTGTATTTATACTTGCGGTGACGTCAGGTCTTGGGCCGGCGCAGGAGGTGAATGTAAAAATAAGCGCCATTATCAATGAAAGACTTACAATTTTCGCTTTTCTCATGTTGTGCTCCCGTATAGATTCATTTGCTTCAGTATATCATATTTTGCGCGTGATTTCAATCAAAAACGAAAAAATATCGAAAAATATGGGGTTGTTATTGACAAAAAAGGGGATTTTTTGTATAATGGAAAGAGATATGAGCTTCTGAGATTTAAAATGAGAGCTGTGGGGAGATTTTGCTTCCTTCTGCGTGAATTTTAGATTTTTGAATGCTGTTTTTGCCGCTGTGAGCGGCGGAATGGAGATATAAATGAGAAACAAACAGCTTGCGGATCTTTTAAGACCGCAGACGATCGATGATATAGTCGGTCAGGAGCATCTGTTCGGCGAACGCGGCGTTATCCGTCGCATGCTTGCCGGTGGGCGCTTGACTAATATGATATTTTTCGGACCTCCCGGTACCGGTAAGACAACTGCGGCTTCGATCATTGCGCGTGAGTCGGGAATGGATTTTCACAAGCTAAATGCCACAAGCGCGTCTACCGCTGACGTTAAGGAGATCCTGCAGGGCTCACACAGCCTTTTCGGCTCGCAGGGAACCTTGCTTTACGTTGATGAGATTCAGTATTTTAATCGTAAGCAGCAGCAATCTCTTTTGGAGTATATTGAGGACGGTCGCGTGACCTTGATCGCCTCGACCACCGAAAATCCGCATTTTTACGTTTACAATGCTATAATTTCGCGCTCGTCGCTCTTTGAGTTCAAGCCTGTAACACCCTCGCAGTGTGCAAAGATGCTTTACCGAGCTCTCGATTATCTTAACGAGGAGAACGGCACTCAAAAGACGGTAAGCGAGAAGACTGCGGAATATATCGCGAAGGCGGCCGGCGGCGACGTGCGCAGGTCGATAGGACTTTTTGAGAATGCTTATTTTTCTGCGGAAGGGGAGATCACTCCTGCGGATGCGGATCAGTTTAATTACGGAGTTGGGAACTACAATGACGACGTTCATTACGATATGCTCGGATGCTTGCAGAAGTCTATTCGCGGCTCTGATCCTGATGCGGCGGCTTTCTACGTTGCGAAAATGATAGAGCAGGGGGATATTATCTCGCTCTGCCGACGCTTGCAGGTTATTGCGAGCGAGGACATCGGTCTTGCCTACCCGATGGCTCCCGCTATTGTTAAAGCTTGCTGTGATTCGGCGCGAGAGCTTGGCTTGCCCGAGGCGCGCATTCCTCTCGGTCATGCGGCTATAATGCTTGCAACTCTGCCGAAGTCCAACACGCAGCATCTCGCTGTGGATGCGGCTCTTGAGGACGTCAGAGCAGGCAAGGGGCTTGTTCCTCCCGTGCATTTACAGAGTCCCTTGTTTAAGGGGTACAAATATCCTCACGACTACCCCAACAGATACGTTGAGCAGCAGTATTTGCCCGACGATCTCAAAAATCGGAAATATTATCATTTCGGAGATAACAAGACCGAGAAGGCGGCTGAGGACTATTGGAACAAGGTGAAGGGGAAATAGTATGAAAACGGCGGCTGAATTTCAGCCGCCGCGTTTGTTTATTCTACTGTGTCGTCTATTGTTGTATTGATTATTGCTTCGAGATATTTCCAGGTCTCGGGGTCGGAGTCCTTATAAAAGCTTTCCATATGCTCGACGCCTGTTACCTTGCCCTCGATTATAAATTCACTTTCTGCGAATGACTCGGAGAGGTATGCGGCGTAGCCGTACATATTTTTATATTTTTGAGCGAATTCATCGGAGCAGGAGGTTACAGATCCCAAAATCTCTATTTTTTCGCCGTCCTTCATTGTTACGGTATAGCTCAGCTTGCCGTTTTCATCGCAGGAGAGGTGATAACGCATCACGTCGTTGCGCTCTGTCCATGAATATGTCTTATATTCTCCGAAAAAGACCTTGCTGATCGAGTTTTCGGAAAGCTTTGTATAGGTGTTTGCGCTGACGAAAGAGAGAATGAGCGCCAAGCCGATACACGAGGGGACTATGATCTTGAGAAGCTTTTTATAAAATTTGCCGTCCGAGGAATTTTTCTTGGCTCTTGCGATGCCAAAGAAGATAAAAACTGCCTCGAAGAGTATAAACGCGGATACTATGACGGTCATTGACATCGTCATGACAGAACATGCGACCTCGCTGCCGAGCTTTGCGCTGACTACAAGGTTACATATGAGCGACGAAATGACGGCGAATATCGCAACACAGACTATTACTGCGAGCGTTCCGAGTATTACGCCGAAGCATCCGACGTTAGTATTCTTTTTTTGTGGGTTGATGGTTTTCAAAAAATCACACCTTTCGTTATTCCTTGATTACAGATCAAAGAATACGGTACATTTTTGTTCCTGCGGGGAGGGAGAGGGAGTTGACCTCTTTCTCGGTCATTTTTTCTGTTATGAACGCCTTTTTGCCACATGCTGAGCAGGTGATCTCATTTATAACCTTAAGCTGTGCGCCTGAAGGATCGAATGAGCTATCGGTGACGAACATTCTCTCGGTTGCGTAGGTGTCAAGGTCTGCGCAATCGGTGTCGGTTGCTACGGTGTACTCGGGGAGCTTGATGCCATTCTCAACGTGAGCGGCAACGTCAACTATATCTGCACATACAGCGCTTGCGGTGGGGAGCTTGCCCGCGCCGGGACCGTAGAACATTACCTTTCCAACCATATCGCCGTCAAGGAGTATTCCGTTGAATACGTCGTTTATCCCGGAAAGGGGATTGGAGAAGGGGATAAGGCGGGGGGAGACCATTGCGAGAACCCTTCCGTCAAGCATCTCGGCGTGTCCGATAAGCTTTACGGAATAGCCGAGCTTCTTTGCAAGCTCAACGTCCTCTGTAGCAATATTGGTGATGCCCTCGACGTGGATGGAGTCGGGGGAAACTGCCTTGCCGAATGCAAGCGCGGAGAGTATGACTATCTTTCTTGCCGCGTCAAGTCCTTCAACGTCTGCGGCGGGATTTCTCTCGGCGTATCCCTTAGCCTGCGCGTCGCGGAGCACGTCCTCGAATGCAACACCCTCGGTTGTCATCTTTGTAAGGATATAGTTTGTGGTTCCGTTAAGGATGCCGTTTATTTCGGTGATGTTATTTGATGCGAGGTCGTTACACATGGGACGGATGATCGGAATACCGCCGCCTACGCTTGCCTCGAAGAGATATGCGACCTTGTGCGCTCTTGCTGTTTCTATAAGCTCTGCGCCGAAGTTTGCAACGACCTCCTTGTTTGAGGTTACCACGCTCTTGCCCGCTTCAAGCGCCGCCTTTGAAAAGTCGTACGCGGGATGCGAGCCGCCCATCATTTCAGCGACGATGCTTACCTCGGGGTCGTTCAGAATTATATTGAAGTCATGGACGATCTTATCCTCAAAGGGGTTTCCGGGGAAATCGCGCAGGTCGAGTATATATTTGATATTTATCTCACGGGAGAGCTTATTTTCAATGATGTTTTTGTTTTGCGTGAGTACCTCAGCGACGCCGGAGCCGACGACACCGAAGCCAAGGATTGCTACGTTGATCATTTTTTAGGGGTTCCTTTCGTTTTTTCTCGGCTTTTTCGATAGGATTATCACCGAAAAAGTGAAATATATATCATAATAACATATTTTACGAAAAAAATCAATATATCTATTGAAAAAAAACAGATAATGTGGTAAAATATCAAGGGTCGGTCATAACCGACGATTAAAAGGCTATGGAGGAAGATATGGCATCACTTGTAGGAAGCAAAAGAAACGTTAAGATCTTCGTGCTTTATCTTATGCAGAATATAAATTACCCCCTTGATTACGTTACGATAAACGATATCGTTATGCAGAACGATTACGTTATGTATCTTGATTTTGCAGAGTCGTTCCACGAGATGCTTGACGCGGATCTTATTGAGGACTGCGGAAAGAACGACGGCGGAGATTCTATGTACGTTGTGACAGAGAAGGGGCGAGTTGTGGCTACCGAGCTTCACAGCGAGATACTTTCGTCTTTGCTTGATAAGAGCCTTGAATGCGCGCTCAGATACCTCGACTTTAAAAAGAGAGGGATCAAGATCTCGGCAAGAGTTGAGAAGCGCGAGGACGGAAGATACGACGTTATCTGCATTATAAAAGAGAAGGACGAGGTCATCATGCAGAACAACGTTACGGTTGATACCTTGAACCGTGCGCAGAGAATGGAGGACAATTTCAGAGACCATCCCGAGGTTGTATACAAGGGAGTTATGGCTCTTTTGTCCGGAAATATCAACTTTATATTCAATTAAGCAGTTGACATATTGCACAAAAAATTAAACAAAACAAGGCATTCTTAAGTAAAGCGATATTTACACGAACATAATTATTCGTTAAATTTAACAAAGTTTTTCGAATCTATTTGTTTAAAATGGATATTGTGATGCTTGGGGATGCCTTTTATATACAAAAGATATTGATGGGTTTTGTGCAATATTAACATATAATGTGAGAATTTTGTCAAATTATACATAAAAATAACAAAAAATTGGGTGTTGACAAATGATTATAAGGTGATATAATTATGATATATACTTGTATACTTGCATTTAATTATTGATTTTGCAATTTTTTTCTTAAAGGAACGGTGAACAAGAGCTTGTTCGATGATAACAACAGAAATGCTGTCAGAGAATTGATCGGGGAGGCACAGAGCGGTGTCTCGGCGGCGATAGATGAGCTGAAAAAAAGATATACTCCATTGATCGAGAGTCTAAGCGCGAAATTCTGTCGCGATGGGATGTCATTTCAGGACAGAGACGATATTCGCGAGGAGGCGCTGATCAATTTCCTTAATGCGATCTTCAGCTTTGATCTTTCTTTTGACGGAGTTGAATTTGGTCTTTACGCAAAGATCTGCATTGAGAACGGACTTGTTTCATTTATCAGGTTGCTTGACAGAAGGCGCAGGATATCGGAGGTTTCTCTTGATTCGGTCTTTGAATCGAGTGATAAAAAGCCGCAAAAGGACATGCTCGCCGTGATGGCGGACAGAGAACAGGCGCATATTCTTTCAAAGCGGATAAGTGATCTTTTGTCAGAGTATGAAAACCGAATATGGTGGATGTACGTTTCGGGGCTTTCGGTGCGCGAGATAGCAAAGAGCTTGAACGTTGAATCAAAGTCGGTGTCAAACGCGGTTTTCAGAATAAGGAAGAAGCTCAGAGAAATGGTCGAGTCCGAGAAATAATTTTGGTAAAATCTCCGAGTCGGAGTTTTATATATACGCGCTATAAAAGCGGAGCGCGTGACATTAAACAACTTACATAATCAAAGCGAGGTAAAACAACAATGTGTGAAAACGAAGTAAAAGTAGAAAATGCTGAGGTCGCTTATGAAGACATAACCCTCACATGCAGAGATTGCGGAGAGGAATTTGTATTCACAGCGGGTGAGCAGCAGTTCTACGCTGAAAAGGGCTTCAAGAACCAGCCTAAGTGCTGCAAGGCTTGCCGCGACAAGAAAAAGAATGCTGAAAGAGGCGAGCGTCAGTACTTCATCGCTACATGCTCTCAGTGCGGTGGCGAGGCAAAGCTTACTTTCCAGCCCTCCAGCGACAGACCCGTTTATTGCAGCGCGTGCTTCGAAGCAAGACGCAACGCTCAGTAATACTGTAATATAGGACATTAAAACAGGGTTTCGCTTTTAACTTTCGTTTATATATTGTCAAATTTTATGGTGAAAAGCGGCTCCGCAGGCCGGCCTGCGGGGCGGCTTTTTGTGATTTTAGAGATTTTAGTATAAATATCGGATTATTTTCTCATTTTATTGACAAATTTTGCGCGCGGTGATATAATTAAAATAATTATTTATTTGTTTATCTGCCGGCGAATGTGTTGGGCGGAGAATATTGCTAATGGAGGTTTGAGATGCACTTTGAGACATATGATTGCGACCGATGCGGTGGCGATCTGAAAATGATCGACAGTGAGACCTACAAATGTGAATATTGCGGCAAGGTATTTATCAAACGCGAGGCGGAGGATAAGACTAAAGAGTTCAGAGACATGTTCGATGAAATGAAG
>JAZUBI010000077.1:0-11672 GCA_045638385.1 Eubacteriales bacterium | reverse complement strand
AGGGAAGGTGGATTTTGCCGCTTGCGGCAAAAGACGGATGAGTAGAAGGCTAACGATTTTAACTGTCTTTAATCCGAGAAAAAGTCTTATGACATAAGGGCTTTATGCTCACGCGTGTTTAACGGTAGCCACGGTGGCGTATTCTACTCATCCACCACTGCGTGGTCCCCCTTCCCTCACAAGGGAAGGCAAACGCAAAGCGATATCAAACAAAAATTTGAAGCCGTGAAGTCCCCCCTATAAATTGCAATTTATCCTTCCCTTAAACCTTCCTCTTAAAATTACCAAACACCTCGTTCACCTTTTCAAAGCTCGCAAAGGTATCGGGATAGCTCTTGATTATCTTCATCATCTCGCCTATCTGTCTTTTGTTTATGATGCAGACAAGCATATATTTATCGGTATTCGAATACATACCGTGAACGTTTATCGAAGTAACACCGTGCTTAAGTCTCTTTATAAGCTCGTCCGAAAGCTCGGTGGGATGTGAGGTCACTATCTCAAACTTGTATCCGTTTTTGAGACCGCTAAGACCGTTATCGACTATAACGTTAGCTATAAAGAGGTTCAAAAGTGTACATATAACAGGCGTCAGCCTCATTCCGTAAACGAAAAACGCAACGAACACAACGCCGGCATCCATTATAAACGCAAGGTAAGCAAGATTTTTTTCGGGCATAAAATGCCTAATTATCGCTGAAATTCCGTATGTACCGCCGCTCGCGCCGAATCTGCGAAGCATTATCGAGAATCCGAATCCCGAGACCACACCGGTTGCAATACACGCGAAAACGATATTGAAATCCTCGCCGTTATTCGCAAGAGAGTAAGCCTTGAAATTTAAAACGCCGTAAAGCTTCGGCATTGATGACTGAACGAGCATATAAATACTCATCATAAGTCCGAGCTTTCTGTCAACAAGCGCGCTGACGAGAATAAATATCGGGATATTGAAGGTTACCATCAGTATACCCCAATCGACAGTGCCGTTTATAAAATGATGCGTTATCGTCGCAAGTCCTCCGACACCTCCCGGTGCAAAGCCGTTGCTGTTCTGAAAGAAATGGTAAGCCGTACCGACCACCGCTCCTGCGGCGATCGCAATGATTATGTCAAAAACAAAGTCCTTGAGATCAAATTTTTTCTTTTCATTCATTTTTAACGCTCCCGTCTATCCAAAAACCTCTGCAGCGGCAATAACTCTGAGCTTGTCCTCATCTATTTTGTCTCTGCCGTAGGCATCTAAAAATCTTTCTCTGTATTGGTCTGTTCCAAGGTTAAAGCCAAGCGTCCACGCGCCCCAGAAAATATCAACGTGTCTGTCTCCGATGCCGCCGTTTCCAACGTCGATAAATCCGGAAAGAGACCAATTATCGAGCATAATATTGGGCAGACAATAGTCGCCGTGTATCAATACCTCGTTTTTAAGCTCCTTTTTTCCGTTATTGAATACACTTATCGCCTCGTCTGCCGATCTGTACCCAAAGCTGTCGGGAAAATGGGAGCTGTCGTAATTCCCGGTTGTGTAATTTTCCTCAACGAGCGATATATACTCTCCCATCCTGTCCCTCACGGGGCAATCCGAGGCATCTGTCTCATGCAGTCTTCGAAGCTCGACTCCGATAAGCTCTGCAAGCCTTTGGGGATCTCCGAGGTAGCAGGAATGCGTGCAATCCTCACCGACAACCCTTTTTGAAAGCATCCAATCGTATTCGTTCTGCTCAAGCTCAAGAATATGCGCGCCAAGACCCTTTTTAAAGAAATATTCGGTCACTTCGCATTCACGGCAAAGGCTTCCCCTCTCGCCGCGCTTTAAATACAGCCCCTCGCCCTTGTCGATAAAGTAAACTCTCGCCTCCGGAGAGCAGGAGCTGTCGTAAATCCTCGCTCCCGAAAGCATAGCCGCAATTCTGCTCGGCAGACCGTCGGGAAGCTTATCAATTAAAGTTCTCTTCATTGCGTTTGCCTTCAAGATAATATTTTTCAAGCTCAGCCTCGGGCACCATACTGCCTCCGGTAGCCCAGACAAGATGAATTCCCTTTGTCGGCTTTCCGCTCTCACGGTAAAGCGCGACCGCGCCGAGCATTCCGGCAAGCGCACTCGGTTCAAGTCTTATTCCCTCGCTATCTGCAAGCATAGAGAGCATCGCGCTCATTCTGCCATCCTCGACCGTGTAGCAGCCGTCAATAAACGGAAGCATGAATTTGCCCACAAATCCCGATGCGCGACCGACCGCAAGTCCGTCCGCAATGGTCTTGTTGTCTATTCCAATATCGTTTACGGAAATTTCGTTATGTAATCCCGTCGCCATACCGAGTATCATACAGGGAGAATGCGTGGGCTCTGCAAAATAGCAGTGAACGTTATCTCCAAACTGATGCTTTAAGCCGAACGCAACGCCACCGGGGCCTCCGCCAACGCCGCATGGGAGATAAACGTGAAGCGGATTTTCTTCGCTTATAACGATTCCCTCTTTGTCAAGCTGCACCTTGAGTCTTTCTGCCGCAACAGAATAGCCCAAAAAGAGCGACCTTGAATTTTCATCGTCCACAAAGTGACATTTCGGATCCTTCTCTGCCTCTTTTCTGCCGTTCTCCACCGCCACACTGTAATCGCTTTCGTATTCAATTACCGTAACTCCCTTTGAACGGAGCATAGCCTTTTTCCACTCGCGCGCGTCCGCCGACATATGCACCGTGACACGGAATCCGAGCTTAGCGGAGATTATACCTATCGAAAGACCGAGATTTCCGGTAGAGCCTACCGCTATTGAATATTTCGCAAAAATCTCTCTGTATTTTTCGTCCGCGAGTACAGCGTAGTCGTCGGTAAGCTTAAGTCCTCCCTCGCGGATCGCGATCTCTTCCGCAACGCATAACACCTCGTAGATTCCGCCGCGAGCCTTAATAGAGCCCGAAACGGCAAGATGGCTGTCAAGCTTTATCCAAAGCTCGCCGCCAATCTCGCAGGAGTATTTTTCTTCAAGCGCATTTTTCATCGCTCCGATCTTGCGCAGGGGCGACTCCAAAAGCCCGCCCGTCGCTTCGGTTTCGGGAAATACTCTTTTGAAATACGATGCAAAGCGCGCAAGACGCGCCGAGGCATCGGCAATGTCTGCAGCTGAAAGCTCTGCTCTCGCAGAAGCCGAGGCAAAGTCCTCCTTGTATTCATTTATCCAGACAGATTCCTCACATTGCGAAAGCCTCGTAATCAAAGGACTCTCAAATACTGTCATGTCAAAATTCTTTTCCATATTAACCTCGTTGCGTACCGCGCGGGGTAAGCATTATTAATTAAAATTATATTTTATTCTCGAAGAAAACACTCTCAAATCCGTTTTTCTCAAAGAAATCAAACGCCAAAGCGATCTTTTCTTCAAAATCGGGCTGATAACGGTCAAAATCCGAGTAGAAATACTGCTCGTGTATCATGACTCTCACAAACGGCCTGTCCTTGTATCGTGTGAGAGTCGGCATAATTTCATCAATTTTCACATTGTTCAGCACAGCATCGATCATCGCGTATGATATTCCATCATCTCTGACAATGTCACCGTTACGCAAAATTTCGCACTGCTCGGGTGTGCGGAGATAGGAAACCCTTGCGCCGAAAAGACCGAGCAATCCCTCAACGCCGTTGTCCTTAAGCGCCTTCAATCCCTCTTTTGTCGCATAGCAATAATGTATCGTAGTCGTTTTTGCGAGCGAGTCCTCTCCCGCAAAACGCAATATCTCACTGTTCACCGCGTGGCAATCGGTATAAACCTCGTCGTATCCCGACTCGATATAAGGCTGGAAATTTTCAAGCCTTGAATGGAAAGACATCTTGAGCCAATCCGAATTTTCCTTCCACTCGCCCTTGAATCTGTCGCTCATCTCGGACAAATTGAATTTCGGATTTTCATAAAACAGATTGAGCTGTACCTTAAGACCGAATCTTTCGTGCAATCTCTTGTACATAGCAAAATACGGATGCTCAAAAATGCTTGTATAGTCTCCGCACGAGAGCTCCTGCAAGCACCTTAAATTATCGTCCACGGTAAAACAGTAATTTTTCATCTTAACCTCTATTTTTTATTTTTTCGCTGAAAGCGTAATAACCCATAACAAGTCCCGCACTTAGAAGCGCTCCGCCCACAATATCGGATAGCCAATGTACGCCGGAGATTATTCTACCTCCAACCGTAAAAGCAATAAATACGACCGAGGCAATAGACACGCATCTTAAAAGCCAGCCTGCCCTGATCCTCTCCCTCATTTGCATCATAGCAGTCGGCATAACACAAAGAACGAGCATTGTGGTCGACGACGGATAGGACGCTTCAAGATACCCCGAAATCAAGACGGGGCGGTAGTTTATAACAACGTACTCAAAGAAAACGTAAACCGCCATGACTGCGATATAAAACACGCCGAGCACAAGAATACTGCCGTCAACCGCCAAAAGGCTCCTGCGCCTTATCAGCTGATAAAGACCGAGTATTGCAAAGCAAAGACATACCGCCACGGGCACAAGTCCGGCCCAGTCGGTGATTATATAGAGCGTAAAATTAACACCCGTCACCGAGTGAAACAAGCCATTCAACGTCGCAAATCCGACCTCGGATGCGCGAGGGCCTATCGCCCTTACGTCGATCACTTTGACGGCAACCGTCCATAATGCGAACAGCGCCAGCAGTGCAAGAGAAACTGTAATTCTCTTTAAAAACTTAATTTTTTCTTGATTTTTCATTCTAAAAACCTTCCTTTTTGTATTTAGGCATATGCCGAATACAAGTATATATAAAAGGCTAAAAAAATGAAAGAATCTATCCGTCACATAAGCGACACTGTTCGTGTCATCTGCGTTTTATCAGTAATAATGCCTTCAAAATCAAGAATACAAGAACAAATACCGCCGCATAAGTCTGTCTGCTCAGAACAAAGGCCAAAAGCGCAATTATTCCAAGCGCAACCGAAACAGAGCGCTTTGTGCGCTTCCATACCTGCCAATTTGAGTTTTGCAGAGCAAGCGTCATTATTCCGCAGACAATGCTTGACGAAACAATATCGTAAAATATTATCCTGAGATAAAGCGGCGGCGCAGACAGCGAGATCAGCGATACCGCCTCTATATAGCCATCGGTGCTTTGCCCGAAAAGAGGAAGAAAAATAAGCAGTGCCATCGCGCAATCAAGCAATCCGAAAACAAGATCCTTGACCTCTGACTCTCTCTTCTTATGATCATCCTCGGCAATTATCAAAAGCTCGCCGCTTGAAAGAAGCTCGTCAAGAGATACAGAAAAGAATCTTGAGATCGCCTTGAGCGATTCAATATTCGGCACTCCTCTGCCCGACTCCCACTTTGAGATAGCGGTGCGCGAAACGTACAGCTTCGCCGCAAGCTCCTCCTGTGTCAAGCCTTTGCTTTTCCTTAGTTCCTGTAATTTTTCATTAAATTCCATATTTTTTCCTGTGTTTTTATTTAGTAAGACAAACGACACTCTCAACGTGGGTGGGGACTCCAAAAGGTATAAAAATCGGTCAAAAATGGGGGTGGAAACTCCCAAAGGTCTCACTTTTTTCTGTTCTTGGTTATAAGAATGATGCCGCAAATTATGCCTACAAGCGCAATTACAAACAGCGGTAGCGTGATAGCAAGACCAAAAATATGTTTTTCTGCAATTTGATTTACTAAATTAAAGACCGATGCCAAAAACAAAGCGAAATATCCGATGCTTTGAATAATTCTTAATGCTTTCATTGATTTCCTCCTGATTTTCTCGCAAGACGCAGGACACTCTCAACGTGCCCTGTTCCGGGAAACAGATCCACAGGTGTAACTTCACCTATGTCATAACCCTTTTGTGCAAACCAAGCGCAATCTCTTGCCAGCGTGTCGGGATTGCAGGAAACGTAAACAATTCTCGGCACGCCGAGAGAATCGAGGTAATTAACGAGCTCCTCCGTCGTTCCCTTTCTCGGAGGATCGATCACCACGACATCGGGGCAGAAATCTCCGAGGAAATCTCTCGCATTTGCCAAAAGTCCGCGTGTGTCGGATGCGTCTCCGCAGAAGAAGTGCGCATTTTCAATGCCGTTGAGACGCGCGTTCTCCTTTGCGCACTCAACCGCCTCGGAAACTATCTCAACTCCGACTATTCTATCCGCACCGTCCGACATTGAAAGTCCTATCGTTCCCGTGCCGCAATAAAGATCGGCAACAGTCTCCTTGCCGGTAAGCGCCGCGCGTTCCTTGGCAAGAGAATACAAAAGCTCCGCTCCATCGCGGTTTACCTGATAGAATGAGCCGGCAGATATTTTGAATTTCAAGCCGCAAAGCTCGTCAATTATGTAATCGCGACCACCGATGCAAACAAATTTATCACCGAGAATGACGTTAGTGTTTTTCTTGTTTATATTAAGCATCACCGACTCAACAGACGGAAACGCAGACCTTATCGCATCTGCAAACTCCGCCGCACTCGCCATCTTATCCGCATTTATAACGAGACAGACCATTATCTCTCCCGTCTTTTCCGCTATTCTGAGATAGATATGGCGCAATATTCCCCTTCCGCTCTCCTCGTTATAGGCGCTGATTCGATTCTTTTCAGCAAAATCAACTGTAAAACGCACTATCTCGCCAAAAGCATCGGGCTGAAGCAAGCAATCCTCGCAGGGGATAAGGTCGTGAGTCTTGGCGGCAAAAAATCCTGCTCTGATCCTGCCCTTTACCTCTCTTACCGGATACTGAGCCTTGTTTCTGTATCCCGTTACTCGCTCGGTGTGAGCAGTATCACAAACACAAACGTCGGCAAGACCCGCCTTGCGAAAGGCGTTCTTAACGTAGTCGCGCTTCAATTCAAGCTCGTGCTCGTAGGTTATGTTTCTGTAAACGCATCCTCCGCAGGATTCGGGCGCGGAGCAGGAAATCTTCCTCATTCCCCTTCCGTCAAAGCGACATGACGAGGCAATCAACACCTCCTCAAGCTTTCCGACAACAAACGAGGATGCAACCTTGATTATCTTCACTCTCACTCTGTCACCGGTGACCGCTCCGCGAACGAAAGCCACCGTTCCGTCCTCGCATCTGCCAACACCTGCGCCGAGATTATTAAGGTCAGTTATATCAAGCTCTATTATCTCATTCTTCTTTATTTCCACGTTTTTGATTCCATTTCAAATTTTGATTTGTCGGGGAGGACACCACTGCAAGAGCGAAGCAGTTTGAAAGTTTTTCCGTCGCTTTTTTCAAAAAGCGACCGCTCATCCAACGCGCGGAGCGTTGGTCGCGCCTCGCAAGGCGCGAAATCTCCCTTTCGGCGTCTTCTTTTTTGCTAAGCTTTTTTCTTTGCGCCTCTAATGCCAAAGAAAAAAGCGGATAATGAATTAAGATAGTCTTTGTGTGGAAAGGGAAAACCCCCACTTGTGTGTTTTCCCTCTTTTCGCTTTCAGCGAAAATTCACCCTTTCGTGGCGCTTTTAACGATAAGGAGTTTCGCGCCTTGCGAGGCGCGACCAACGCTCCGCGCGTTGGATCGGCGCAAGCCTTTGAAAAGGCTTGACCGAAACTTAACCTCGCTTCGCGCTGTTGACGTGAAGCCATCGCTAAACCCCAATTTACCGCACCGATGACACTAAACTTAAACGTAAAACTCCTTGAAGTCATCGAGTCTCAGACAGCCTATTGTACCGCCTCTCGCCTCACCGCAATCTATGGCGATAGAGCCGTTTCCGAAGAAGATCCTTCCGTTTCCGCCATTCTCCTCGGTCGTGGGGGTGTGACCGACAACGACAGTCACGTCATCAAAATATTTCTTGGTAAGGTCGAGCGGCTCGGTAAAGAACGCCTCAGGCTTAAGGTCCTCGATCTCCACACCCTTCTTGTAGCCCGCAATACCCGCGTGCACGAGAAGATAGTTCTTTCCCTTAACTGAAACCTCCTCGTAAAGAGTCATATCCGAGAGATAGTCGATAATTCCCTCTCTCATCTCATCGTCAAGTGTACGGAAAGCATCAAGAGTGACCTGTCCGCCGTCAGCGATCCATTCTGTCATCTGCGAAATAAATTTCTTGTCGGGCGACTCACCGCTCTTAAGCATCTTTTCAAAGCCCGAAAGCATCTTTACCGCAGTGAAGTCATGCTCGCCAACGATAGGATATACGTTATATCTCACCGAGAGATCTCCGACAAGCTCCATGCCCTCGTCGCCGTAGTCGACGATATCACCGAGCACGTACATAATATCGGAATCCTTAAAGGAGATGACCTTTAAAAGCTCCTTGAATTTAGTGTAATTTCCATGAAGATTTGAAACCGCGTAGATCATTTTTTTACCCTCTCAAATTTAATAGTTGAATTTTAAAGCTCGATCACGGTATTTGAAAACACCGTGCTTATATTTGCATTGGGACAAATGCCCTTAAGCGTTTTTTCAATAAAAGCGCAAACGGGATATTCGGTAAAGAAATGCCCCGCCGCCAAAAGATTTATGCCAAGCTCCGCCGCCATAAGTCTTTCGTGATGCTTAAGCTCACCGGTAAGATATGTATCAGCTCCGTTAGCATACGCAAGCTTGATATCAGATCCGCCCGAGCCGCCGACAAGTGCCACCCTCTTCACCGCCTTGCCTGCAGGACAAAGGGCAACGTGCGCCTCTTTCTCACCCTCTCCGCAAGACAATGCTTTCTTTACATATTCCGCAAAAGCCATGGCATCAAGCTCACGCTCAAGCTCTCCTATTCTCGCGATGCCCTCGCTTCCTATCACCTCAACGCCACGAAGCCCGATCAAAGCCGCGAGGGTGTCGTTGACACCGCCGCAAAGCGCATCAAGGCGCGTGTGGAATGACATAGTTGCTATATTGGCCTTTACAAGCTTAACAGCCTTTGCTCCGTCAACCGTCAGCGAATTTACTCCGCTAAGACCGCCGAAGAAGATCGGGTGATGCGAAACGATAACGTCCGCATTCTCGCATATAGCGGTATCTATCACCTTGTCGGTAACGTCAAGAGCAACTATGATCCTTTTTACTTCCCTTTCAGGCTCCGGGCAGCATTCAAGTCCGTCTCTGTCCCACTCGCAGGAGAGCGAAGACGGTATGATGGCGCACAGTGCCTCGTAAAGCTCTCTTACTGTCATAATCATGCCTCCAAAATTTTCTTCATCTCGCAAACGAGATTCTCTTCGTTATAGGTATTCTGTCCCGCGCTCCTTTTTCCGCCGATCTTGGCTTCAAGCACGCGTATAAGTCTCTCAATGTAAGCGACGGTCACAGGATCAAGCCTTTCGATGTTCTTTTTGCCGATAAGAGCCTCCACCTCGGATAAGCCGTACGGCAAACCGCAATAGCGCGCAGAGATTATACGGTATATCCTATCATCTCTTCCGCCGTCCTGCACTATGACCTCTTCGATTATCTCAAAGCCGTTCTCTGCAAGATAACGGGCAAGCACCTCGGGGTGAGTCATCGGCTGAAGAACAAGCGTTATATTCTCGTTTTTGATCCAATCAGCGCGATCAAGTATATACACGATCAGCTCACCGCCCATGCCGAGCACGGTGATGCAATCGGGATCAAACTCACGCGCACCGTCAAGCCCGTCCGCGCGGATAGCCGTGATCATTGAGCTCAAACCGTTTTTATTTATATTCGAAACCGCCGCCGCGACCGGCCCGTCGTTTATGTCCGATGCAAGCGCCCGACTTATCTTGCCCTCAAGACAGAGTGCGATCGGCAGATATGCGTGATCGCTTCCTATGTCGGCAAGACGTGCCCCAAGCGGGACAAGACGCGCCGCCGCGCCCAATCTAACGTCAAGTACCATAAGTACCTCAATCTATGTAATGAAATTTTTTCGTTTTTTGCCCGTCGAGCTGTTTACCCGACGGGCGTTTGAAGTCACAGATTACTGATTTGCGAGATACGCGTTGATCTTTTCAACAAGCGCGTCTGCATCTGTTCCGTGAACGGCGCAAGCCTCCTCTATGGACTCTCCGCGAGAAGCGGGGCATCCAAGGCAGTGCATGCCGATCTCAAAGAAGAACTGAGCGGTTCCTCTGTCAAAATCGAGAATATCGCCAATAATGCTTTCCTTTGTTACCTTCATCTTGGTTTCCTCCTTGAAAATATATTTTTACAAATACTATTATATATCTATATTGCCTCAAAGTCAAGAGAAAACTCTCTTTATTTTACTTATAATCGCTTGAAAATATTGACTTTTTTTAAAGAAATTGAAAAGGTGAAAAATCCTCTTGCAAAATAGGCGATAATGTGATATAATGTATTGATTGAATATTTCTCAGAGGTAGAAAAATGAAAGCAAAATTGTAGTGATCTTCCTTTATCAAAGCACCGCAATTCTGATATTCGACACATATAAAGGAGATAGAAAATGATAATAGCACTTGAAGAAGCAAAACACAAGCTGATAGGTCTTAGAGAGGACGTTGCAGAGCTTGCAAACGCGCTCCGCATAACCGATCTCAAGGCAAGAGCGGCAGAGCTTGAAGCGCAAACGCTCGATCCCAATTTCTGGAGCAATCCCGACGCGGCGAACAAGATCACGCAGGAAATAAAGAGATCGCGCGACACCATCGAGGAATATGAGAAGCTCTGTTCAAGACTCGAGGACGCTATCGCCCTTGCCGAAATGGCAATCGAGGAAAACGACGATAGCTGCGTTGAAGAGGTCGAGAGCGAGCTTGCCGAGATAGAATCCACCGCAGAAAAGGAGCGCATATCCGTCCTTCTTTGCGAGGAATACGACCACAATAACGCCATAGTCTCCTTCCACCCCGGCGCAGGCGGCACCGAGGCGCAGGACTGGGCGCAGATGCTCTACCGAATGATAACCAGATGGGCTGAAAAGTCAGGATTCAAGGTAAAGCTCATAGATTGGCTTGACGGAGACGAGGCAGGACTCAAATCCGCAACCATCACCGTTGAGGGAATGAACGCATACGGATATCTTAAGAGTGAGAACGGCGTGCACCGCTTGGTTCGTGTTTCTCCCTTCGACTCCGCGGGACGCAGACACACATCCTTCTCTTCTATCGAGGTAATGCCCGAGTTTGAGGACGTTGATGCAGTTGTTCTTCGCGACGAGGATCTTGAGATCACCGCTCACCGCTCGTCGGGTGCAGGAGGTCAGCACATCAACAAGACCGACTCTGCAATCAGAATCGTTCATAAGCCCACAGGAATCGTTGTAGGCTGTCAGACCGAAAGATCACAGCTCCAGAACAAGGAGACCGCTCTTAAAATGCTCAAGGCAAAGCTCATGGAGATCAAGCTCCGCGAGAGACTTGACACCATCGAGGAGATCCAGGGAAATAAGACGAATATCGAGTGGGGCGCACAGATCCGCTCATACGTATTTATGCCCTATACCCTCGCAAAGGATACAAGAACAGGCTACGAGGACGGCAACATCCAGTCTGTAATGGACGGTAATATCGACGGATTCATCAACGCATACCTTAAGATGAATTCCAACAAATAATATAATAAGCACAAAAAAGCTCGCTTGCAATGCAAGCGAGCTTTTTTGTGCAATATAAATTGCGATTTATCGGGGAGTTTGAATTTATTCAAACGATTTAAAATTCATTCACGGCTACGAATTTGGCACTTCGTAGGGCGGGGGTTTACTCCCGCCGCATCGTCGATTTTAAATGGGTTAAAC
>JAZUBI010000076.1:0-18550 GCA_045638385.1 Eubacteriales bacterium | reverse complement strand
ATTCTTGAATGTGCTTACGAAAGCGGCTACAATACCCTTCGAAGTTTTAACAGAAATTTCAAGGATATTATAGGCCTGAGTCCAAAGGAATACCGAAGCAAAAAGTAACCTATATAGTTATCTCGATAAATAAAATCAATCCGCAGACTTGATTCTCATGTCTGCGGATTTTTGTAAACCGGCGCGTATCAGATCATTTTCTGAAAGCATGATTCACGGTCTCCTCAATTTCCTTTGACAACCCGTACTCGCCACCCGGTATTGTTACTGCCGTAGCGCACGCATTTTTGCCATTCATTGGGTCTGCCTTCATATTGCATCCACTCGGCAACCGTTACCCAAGATTCATTATCACTGACGTCTGTAACCTGAAAGTTTCCGAGACGAGCGCCAAGCTCGGGCACAAGAATCCTTTCGGTTTCCCCAATAAGACAAAGCCTGTCGGGGTCGAAGCGAGATATGAACAGGGGAGCACGGTTACGGAAAACGTGCGAATTATACTGCGTCTTACGCGTGTATGCGAGATAAAGCGCATCATTAAAGCGTACCCAACGTTGCTGAGTATTTATACTTTCAACTCTTTCACCGCTGTCAAAGACCCATGGAGTCGGCCCTGAAAAATCAAAACCGTTTTCACTTACGGCGAGATATGCCGCCTCATCGGTACGTATCGTCATATAGTATTTTCCGCAAAGCTTGGCAAGGCTTGGCTCGCAAAATCCGCGGCCGTGCTCTGCACCCGAAACGATGGGAGTGCCGGAGCGCAGCATTTTGAGTGACTCGCCGTCGTAGGAGTAAAGTGCGGTTACAATTCTTGAACGAGTATCCTCGCGTGTTGCGCCGTAAAATGTCAAAAGAATATTGCCGTCGTTGTCAATGATGGGCTGACCGTGAGGATTAGCTGATATGCTTTCATAAGGTATTGGCATAGGGATAATTTCGCCAATTGTCATCGTCTCGGGATCAAATACTGTAAAATAAGGCTCAGTGACGCTTCCTCCGTTGATAATTACGGGATGTCTTTCATCTTCATAATGCATTGTCTGACCAAAGCAGAGCCATTTGTCAGTTTGAGGGTGATATATCATAACGTCGATTCCAAAGATCGTTCTGATGCCGTTTTTAGTATATTCAACGTCGTTGAGCTTTTGCGGTTTTTCAAATGTTGCACCGCCGTTAGTGCTTCTTGACACCTCGTGTCCTAAAAAGACATCCGCGCCAGTAAGCGACAAAATCTGATTTACCATGAATGCACGGCCTTTTCCAAGCGAGATCGCTGGAACTATTCTGCACGTAACACCGTCAAAGCCTTCAAATAATCGATCTCTGTATATCTCGATTTCATTAGCCATTTCATTATCCTCCGTGATATTATTTGAAATTATTTAAAAACGCCCATCACCAAAAAGCTCCGGATAGTGGTGATATGACGTCCTGAACTACTTGAGTACACATCATAAGCGAAAAAAGTTTATGATGTGTCGAACTTTTTGTATGGGGCATTCACGAATGACCCTCGGCGATTCGTGAATCACCCCTACGAAGCCTTGCAAACCAAGGACTGCTTGCTAGCTTCTTCGATAGCAATGTGCGGGCATTGCTTATTTTTTATAAAATCTCGTCGTAGGAATAGTAAAGCCACGGCAGGTGTAGCAAGACTCTTCCTCTTTCGTGTACCCCATCGTCCGGATGAAGGTAGCCTTGGCAGTATCTGTTTGCGCAGCCTCGAAGAAAATGTTTTGATATCTCTTTTCTATCTCGGATAGCAGTTTCGGAATTGACGGAGCAAAGGCATCGGACGAGAAGAAATCCACGCGATACATTCCATCCACAATCTTGATCGATGCAACAGCCCCCACAACCCCACGAAAATCTCGCGCAAAAAAGAAATTTCCGCCGCCTTCTGCAATGGAGAGATATCTCGGGAACAGCCCCATACAAGACACCTGAGTCATAATGTTAAAATGGACGAGATCGACATTGATGTCGTTGATTGTAAAATCCGTTTTATACACTGACAGAGGTATGATGGGAAGTCGCAAAGATGCATTTCCTTCCTCAATGGAAATATAACCATCAGGAGAATCTAAATATTTTTTATCAAAGTCAATTTGATGTCCCTCGCGATAACGAAGCATAACACCCGCGCCAAAAACGTAGCCAAAACCGTATTGAGCATACATTTTGGCAGCAATGGGATTACTCGTACCGAGAAGCGCAAGCTCAACGCCAATATCGTCAATATATTTTATAGCCTCGGAAAAAGCGCCCTGCCGATTCGCTTTCCACGAGCCTCGGGAGTGGTTAGCATAGCCGAAAGACCTGCTAAATAGGGTGCTTTGCAGGGGATAGTAACGTGGAGAGTGCCGAGGATTTTATCTTCTTCTTTTGCTATAAATACAACGTCACTGTTGTATTCCGCCTCGCTTCCGTTAAGCTGACGTTCCTCAAGCTCACGCTCTTATTTTCCAAATATTTGCTCAATTAAGTCGAGGAACTCGCACAATGTGTCTGTCTGAAGCGGAGCGGTTATTTTTTGGATTTCCATATTGTTTCTCTTTCAGAAATATTTTGAATCAATATTAGCTCTGATGTGAGATCTTGAACGGTTCGAGTACATTATATCACAGAAATTAGTGAAAGTCAAGAGCCAAAAAATTAAGAATTGGGACAAATTTCAAAATTTGTGTCCTGAAATTTGATAAGGATAATATCTTAAGATAATATCTTAAAACGAACTCCGAGAGCGATTCTTCACTCTCGGAATTTGCTTTTAAACTATTATTTATCAAAACTCGGATTCACCGCATAAAAATTCTTCGAATCCAACCTGTCCTGCGTTACGCGCAGAGCTTCGCCGAACCTCTGATAATGGACTATCTCGCGTTCTCTCAAGAACTTGAGCGGCTCGCGCACGTCGGGGTCATCGACCAAGCGAATAAGGTTATCGTAGGTGACGCGCGCCTTCTGCTCGGCTGCAAGGTCCTCGTTGAGGTCTGCAATAACGTCGCCCTTGACGCCGATATATTTCATATCGGTCGGCACGCCTGCGGCGGCAACGGGATAAATTCCGGTGGTGTGATCGACAAAATAAGGGGCGAGCGGCGAGTTGCCGATCGCATCCGCATCGAGGTTGCGCGTGAGCTGGTAAAGTATGCTGGCTATCATTTCGAGGTGCGCAAGTTCCTCTGTTCCAACGTCTGTGAGTATGCCGACTACCTCATTGTATGGCATCGAGTAGCGCTGATTTAGGTAGCGCATAGATGCCGCAAGTTCACCGTCGGGACCTCCGAGCTGACTGACTATGAGGGAAGCAGTCTTGGGGTTTGGCGTCTTGATCTTGACGGGGAACTGTAATTTTTTCTCATAAATCCACATGAAAAAATAACTCCATTCTTGCCGCATTTGCGGCAGGTTTTAATATAATAAATGAAAAAAACTGCATGCGCGTGATTTTAGATCTCACGTGCTATTTTTTATCAAAATAGGGAACAATCAGTAAAAATTCACCACACGCATGCAAAAAGCGGCGAAAAATAGAATATAATTCGCCACCTCAGACCTGCCAGGGCCAAGGGGATTTTATCCAATCCCAAGAGCCTTGAGCTTGATTTCCAAAGGCGGTAAGAGGACCGTGATCCTTTTCATACTGAGCCATAAGCGCCTTGCGCTGTGCAAGAAGCGTGTGATAATAAGAGAGCGCCTCGCGCGAGCTTGGGTAAGCATCAAGGTAGAGGACTGTTTCATAGATCGAAAAATCGATCTCTTGGATCTTGCGAAGCAAGCTGCTTCCGCATTCGTTCTGATTGCGTGAATTCATATTACGGTTCATCACATGCACCCCCGTCTGCAGCTTCCCGGCTCAAAGGGAAGATCAAGCTCCGCAAAAAGAGTTCCCCTCTCGAGAGCCGTGTCGGGAGCGTAGGCATCCTTCCATATCTGGCAGGGAGAATAAACCATGGCGAGCGGATGAGCCTCAAGCCCCCATTTTCCGCATGCGCCTCTTGTGCAGCTCTGGTCCTGCGGGGCGGTTGTCTCCTGGCGCAGAGTTCCGTCGCACCTGCGTCTTGCGCGATCGCCCTCTTCGAGATCGAGGGAGGGTATGTCACGCATGGAACAGCCCATTCGGCCGCCCACGGAGCGCGTGCAGGCAAGTGTCTGTCGTGTTCTTTCGTTATACATTCTAAGCTCCATTCCTCGGCGGCAGGACATGTCACACACCGCCGTACAGATTTTGTGTTGATATATTCGACCTATATCACTATTATTCTATTCAAAATTGCAAATTCTGACACGCCTTCAGGAAAAAAAAAGAGTGGGATCTATCAAATGGAAATAAATGTAAGAAATTCAAATAAATTGTAAAAGCGCATTGCACGGCGGTGAAAAGTGATAAAAATGAGAGATCGCTGATGCTAAAAGAAAAATTTTCCGTTAAAAACTGAACGAAATAGGGACTCTTTTTTGAAAACCCCCTTGAATATAGTTTGAGTTTGTATTATAATTAAAACACCCGATGTGGTGGAAAGTGGTGCAAAAGTGGTGAGAAGTGTTTAAACATTTCATCGCAGATCCACCACCGAGAAAAGGAGAAAGGAGACATGATCGATGTTTACCGGTGAATACGAGCACAGTGTTGACGCTAAGAACAGAATATTCGTTCCCGCAAAATTCAGAGAGGAGCTTGGAGAAAGCTTTATCGTCTCCCGCGATCTCCGAGGAAAAAGACTCAAAATTTTCTCGCTTTCGGGATGGAAGGAGTACATCGCGCCAATGCTCGCACAGGAGAGAAGAATCAGCGAGATGGCGATGAGATACCTTCACAGAAACGCCGTGCAGGTAACTCCCGATGCGCAGGGCAGAATAGTGCTCACGCGCGAGCTTTTGGAGTTTGCTGAGATAGAGAGGACCGCAGTTATCGTGGGTTGCTCAACCTACGCGGAAATATGGTCGAGTGAGAACTGGGCAGTAGAGCTTGAGAGCGAGAATGTCGATGACATCAGGCTTGAGCTTGAAAGATTCGGACTTTGAGGTGCGCCGTGGGAGAAAAAATAAACTTTTCGCACAGATCGGTGCTGCTTGACGAGTGCATTGAATACTTGAATATAAAGCCCGACGGAATATACGTGGACGGCACGGCAGGCGGAGGCGGTCATTCGCTTGAAATAGTGAAAAGACTGACAAAGGGCGGCAGGCTTATCGCCATCGACCGTGACGACGCGGCTATCGCGGCGGCAACTCTTCGCCTTTCGGATTACCTTGACAGAGTAACCTTTGTAAGAAACAATTTCTCATCGGCAGCAGAGGTCTGTCGGGAGCTTGGAATAGAGAAGATCGACGGAATTTTGCTTGACCTTGGCGTTTCGTCATATCAGCTTGATACCGCGGAAAGAGGCTTCTCGCATAATAATGACGCGCCGCTTGATATGAGAATGGACAGACGCGGAGAGCTCGATGCCTACGCGGTGGTCAACACTTATAGCTTCGAGGAGCTTAAAAGAGTCATTTGGGAATACGGCGAGGAGAGATTCGCGCCGAAGATCGCGTCCGCAATAGTCAAGAGAAGGGAAATATCCCCGATCGAGAGCACGGGAGAGCTTGTTGACGTAATCAAAAGCGCAATTCCGGCGGCGGCAAGAGAGGGCGGACACCATCCGGCAAAAAGAACCTTTCAGGCGATCAGAATAGAGGTAAACGGAGAGCTTGATGCCATAGCGCCGGCGATCAGAAACGCGGGAAGCATAATGACAGAGGGCGGCAGGATAGTGATAATCACCTTCCATTCTCTTGAGGACAGAATAGTCAAGCAGACCTACGCGGATATGGCGAGCGGATGTACCTGTCCCAAAAATCTTCCGATCTGCGTTTGCGGAAAGAAGCCTGAGGTAAAGGTGCTTACGAAAAAGCCGATTTTGCCGTCAGACAGTGAGATCGAGGAAAATCCGAGATCGAGAAGCGCAAAGCTCAGAGTTTGCGAAAAGCTGTAGATTGATAACGTAAAATAAAAAAACGGAGATAAAAGATGAAAAAGATCGGAGCTGTGGCCTTCGATAAAGCCGCATCGGTTGCCGTTGGCAGCCAGACACGCGGCGGAGCGGACGTAGCAACGCTGTACATCGATATGCTTTGCGAGAGATTTAAGGATCGCGGCATAAAAACGAGCGTGCGCAGTAGTGCTGACACCGAGAAAAAGAAGGAAAGCGCAAGGAAAAAGCTGATAAGCCTCTATCCCGAGATGGCGGGCGTATCAGCGGACGATGAAAAATATAAAAATTTGAAGGTAGGCACGAGATCGTGTATGAGCAGCGAGGATTTCGCTAATTATTACAGAGATCTCAGAGATTATAAGATGCCACGCTTCTACTCTCGCGCGGAAAAGGAGTATGAAGAGGCAGATGCGGCTTATAAGGCGGAAAAGGTGCAGGAATCGGGTAAACCGCCAAAAAAAGCCAAGTGGCTTGCCATAACAAAGCACGCTAAGGAGAGGATCAAGGAAATTCCGTCTCACCTCAACAAGGAGGAGTTTTCGGAGTTTGCAAACGAATGGTTCCTGTTCGACAAAGGCGAGGAAGCAAAAGAGGGTAAGAAAAAGAAAATGCCTAAAAAGGTAGTACCCACAATTCTTACCGTGACCCTTTCATGTCTTTTGATAGTGTGCGGCTCGGTTATGGTAAGCCGCGCAACGAGAGAGGTAGGCTCCCTTGAGGATAAGGTCGACAGCTTGAATTTACAGATCAACGATCTTGAAGGAAAGCTTGAGAAAAAGAACGACATGCTTGAAATAAGAAGGATAGCGGTCGAGGAGTACGGAATGGTCAGCGCAGGATATATATCGTCGCGCTACGTTGACGTGCAAAAGGGAGAGAAGCTTGAGAGCGTCCGGGAAAAGAACAAAGGTGATTCCTGGTTCAGAGAGCTTTTAAAGGCTATCGGCATAATAAAGGGCGACTGAAACGCGAAAAAATAAAACGGGTCTAACGGCCTCTGACATCTTGCTTATAAGCAGTTCGGAGGTCGTTTCTTATACCCGTATTCATAATTTTAAGCCTTTTTGGGGCAAAAACGGCTCGATTTCGGGCGAAAATGCAGAGAAAACGCATCAAAAGAGCTGTTTTCGGGCATCCGAATGAAAGCTATAAAATAATCTTAAAATTTTATCGAAAAAAGCCAAAATGCCGCTCCTCATTCATATGCGTTTGAGGACAGGCATATATTGAAAAAGAGCTCGTACAAGCAATGCAGAACGAGCAAAAAAGTAGAAAGGAGTCATGGATATGGAAGGCGGAACGCCAAGCACAAGCATGCGAAAGCGCGCGGGCGCGATATGTATCGTACTCACGGTGCTCTTTGCCCTGCTTTCTCTCAGAATCTTCTTCTACCAGGTATTTCAATTTAAAAAATTCGATCAAAAGGTGCTTGATCAGATAACGCAGGAAACAACGGTCAGCGCAAACCGTGGAAATATCTACGACACAAACGGAGTCGTAATAGCAACTAATATAACGACCTACCGTTTATTCATTGACCCCGCGGCGATATCAAGACAGAGCGAGGAGGACGGCGTAAATTATTCCGACCTTATCGCAAAGGGCATCTCACAGATCGAGTCGCTTAATGTCAGCTACAACGACGTAATGAGTCAGTCGGGCTTCACGCAGTACCGCGACAGAACTCTTGCAAAGCATCTGACAGAGGAACAGGCAGACGAGGTCAGAGAATTTCTCAAGTCCAGCGGAATAGACGATAAGGCGCTTCTGTTTTTGCAGGCGACAAGCAAGAGATATTACCCCTATGAAACACTCGCATGCCACGTTCTCGGATTTACGGGAAGTGACGGTGCGGGACTTTACGGACTCGAATACACCTATAACGACATGCTCAAGGGAACCGACGGAAAGTACATCGGCGCGAGAGACTCCTACGGCAACGAAATGGTGTACGATTACGAGAGCTACGTTCCCGCGATCGACGGATACAACATAACAACTACAATCGACATCTACATTCAGGCGGAGCTTGAGGCTCAGCTTGAAGAATCCTATATCGAGTCGGGCGCAAAGAACCGCGCCTGCGGAATCGTAATGGACGTTGATACCGGCGCTATACTTGCAATGGCGGTATATCCGCCCTATGACCTCAACAATCCCACAAAGCTCGACTCTCAGAGCGAGCAGACTCTTGCCGAGAGCGGATTTGCAGAGGGCAGTGATGAATATAACGCCCTTGAGCAGGAGCTGATGCTCACAATGTGGAACAACAAGGCAATAACAGAGCTTTATATGCCGGGATCCACCTTCAAGGTCATCACCGCGGCAATGTCGTACGAGGAGGGAATCGTCAAGGACACCGAGACCTTTTCCTGCCCCGGATACCACTACGTCAACGGGCAGAAGATCAAATGTCACTACCACCAAGGACACGGTATGCTGACGTTTGCGCGCGGACTCCAGCAATCCTGCAACCCCGTGCTTATGCAGATGGGGCTCCGACTCGGAGTTGACAGCTACTACAAATATTTTTCAGAGCTCGGATATTTTGAAAAGACCGGAATAGACGCATCGGGCGAGGAGTACACCAAGGAGGGAGTCACCTTCTGGGACAGCGAGACCTTCAGGGGTGCTGACATTTACCTTGCAACGGCATCCTTCGGACAGAACTTCAAAATCTCCCCCATCGCACATCTTACCGCGATAAATACCGTGGCGAACGGCGGAAAGCTCGTAACGCCGCATTTCATAAAGGAAATTACAGACAAAGACGGAAAGGTCATCTATTCCTACGAAACCGAGGTCAAGCGCCAGGTGTTCAGCGAGGCGACCTGCGAAAAGGTCTCAACAATTCTTGAAGAGGGCGTTTCCACGGACGGAGGATCAAAGGGTGCGTACGTTCCGGGCTACAGAATAGCCGCAAAAACGGGAACGTCCGAGAAAAAAGACGTTTTTGACACGGAATACATCCCCTACGTTTGCTCAGCGGTCGCATTTGCGCCTGCAGAGAATCCCGAGGTATCGGTACTGTTTATGGTAGACGAGCCGACCGATGGAGTTCTTTACGCGAGTGTCATAGCCGCGCCGTACGTCGGTACTCTGATGGAGGAGATCCTACCACACGTCGGAGTCGAGGCGATATACAGTGAGGAAGAGCTTAAAAAGCAAGCACTCGACGTGCCGATGCTTGTAGCCGCAAGAGTTTCCACGGCGCAGAATCTGGCAGAGACAATGGGCTTTGAGGTCGAGATAATCGGAGACGGCGAATACGTCAAGCACCAATCTCCCGAGTGGGGAATACAGGTAGAGCCGGGGAACGCGAAGATCATACTTTACACCACCGATGAAGCGGTAGACGAGATAAAGAGCGTAAAGGTTCCAAGTCTTGTGGGTATGACGGCGGTAGCGGCAAACGGAACGCTCGCCAATATCGGACTCAACATTAAGATAACCGGATACGCAACCGGCAAGGAAGCGCTTGTCGTAGAGCAAAGCCCTGCCGCGGGAGAGGTCGTTGAGGTCGGAACAGTCATCAACGTGACCTTCAGATATGTAAACGATACGGAATAAAACAAAAAAAGAAGCATCAAAGAAAAGAAGAAAAAAGAGAAAAATTTTTCGGAGGTTTTTTGATGTTACTTGCAAATCTTTTAGCAAATTCAAAGTTAAAATACAAAATTTTCGATGGAAATGGCAATTCGGAGCTTAAAACCTTGCCAAGCATCGAGATCGAGACAATATTTTGCGATTCAAGGCAGGTCGTAAGAAACGGACTTTATATCGCAATAGACGGTCTGCACACCGACTCGCATAAATTCATCGGTGATGCGGCGGCACACGGCGCACGCGCGGCAATAGTTTCAGAGAGCGCAATGCTTGAGGGCAGAGTACAGCTTGACGGAGAGCGGATCACGCTCCTCTCGGTTGAGGATTGCAGGGAAGCCTTCGCGGCGATCTACGCCGCGTGGTACTCAAATCCGCAGGACAGCCTTTCATTTGTCGGCGTGACCGGCACAAACGGAAAAACAACAGTGTCGAGAATGATCTTTGAGATACTTTCGCGCTCGGGCTACCGTTGCGGACTTATCGGCACGGCGGGGAATATGATCTCAAGCCCATCCGAGGACAACACGGGGGCGGTGTACAAGGAGCTCGACGTAAGATCGACATCTCCGCTTGCCAATATGACGACCCCCGATCCCCCCGAGCTATACAAGATCCTTTCAAAAATGCGAAACGAGGGTGTAAAATACGTCGTAATGGAGGTCACCTCGCACGCGCTTGCGCTGAAAAAGGTTGCACCGATAGAGTTCGAGGTCGGAATATTTACCAATTTAAGCGAGGATCATCTCGACTTCCATCAAACGATGGAGGAATATTACAGAGCAAAAAAAAGCCTTTTTGCAAAATGCAAAACGTCGCTTGTGAACATTGACGGAAAATACGGCCGCAGACTTGCAAGCGAGCTTGAGACAGTCAGAAGAACATGTAGCTGTGAGGGAAGAGCGGCGGATTATAGCGCCTGCGACATACGCTCCTACGGCGAGCTTGGCGTTGAGTACAGACTCGCATCGGGAAGAATGAGATTGCGACTCAAGAGCAATATTCCCGGAGTCATAACCGTTATGAACACGATGCAGGCGGCGGCAGCTTGTAACCTGCTCGGAATAAGCGCCAGAGACATCAAGGACTCGATTGCAACGATAGAGGGCGTAAAGGGAAGGCTTGAAAAGCTGAAATTCTCCGCGAGGGTCGGCTTTTCGGTATACATAGACTACGCGCACACGCCCGATGCGCTTGAAAATCTTTTGCGGACCGCGAAAATGTTTTCAAAGCGCGGACAAAGAATAGTATTGCTTTTCGGGTGCGGCGGCGACAGAGAGAGACAAAAGAGAGCGACGATGGGGCGCATAGCCGCAACGATGGCGGACTTTTTCGTTGTTACAACGGATAATCCGAGAGGAGAAAGCCCATCGGAGATAATCGACGAAATAATATCGGGAATCGGTGACGAGGGGCATTACACCGTCATCGAGGACAGAGAAAGAGCTATTGAATACGTAATCAGAAACGCAAGGCAGGGAGACGTAATTCTGCTTGCGGGCAAAGGGCACGAGGAATATCAGATAAACGGCGAGAGCAGGATCGATTTTTCCGAGCGCGAGATTGCCGAAAAATACGTCAAACGCTATTACGGATAAGAAATCCACAGAGGTGAAATAAGAGAATGAAAATAAAGCTTGGTCTTGGAGAGCTGAATATGGAAAGCGTAGCGCGCTATTGCAGCGGCGAGCTTTACGATTATACAAAAGTCAAGGGATGCTCTGTGTCCTACGTCTGCACCGACAGCAGAGAGGCAGATCCCGAGACGCTTTTCGTCGCTACTCGCGGCGAGAGGGTAGACGGACACGATTATATAATAAGCGCCATCGATAAAGGATGCAGATGTGTGCTTTGCGAGTACGTTCCGACCAATATTGCGGGGCGCGAGGTCGCCTTTGTTACGGTTGAGAACTCGCTTGAGGCCTTTGCGCTTATCGCAAGGGGCTACCGCGAGGAAAAGAAGCTCAGAGTAGTAGCCTTGACGGGAAGCGTTGGCAAGACCACGACAAAGGAGCTCACCGCATCGATCCTCTCGCGAGAGACTAATCTTTACGCAACCCACGGAAACTTCAATAGCGTTATCGGTATGCCGATGTCGCTTATGGAGGTTCCGGAGGATAAGGATACCGCGGTTTTTGAGATGGGAATGAGCGGCTTTGGAGAGATAAGAAGCATGAGTATGACCGCAACGCCCGACGTTGCGATGGTAGTAAATATCGGCTCATCTCATCTTGAATATCTCAAAACGCGCGAAAATATAGCTCGCGCAAAGCTTGAGATAGCAGAGGGACTCAAGTCGGGCGGAAGGCTTCTTTTGAACGGCGACGAGCCGCTTTTGAGAAAGAGCTTCAAGGGTAAAAAATACTCTGTAATGTACCTCGGAATAGAGGATCATAAAAGGTGTGATGCCTATGCCGAAAACATCAAGGTAGATGCAAGCGGAACAGAATTTGATCTCATATTTGATAAAAAAACAGTAAGATCATTGAAAATAAAGCTTATAGGAAAGCAATTTGTCTATAATGCGCTCTTTGCATCGGTGGCGGCAATGCTTATGGGATGCTCCGAGAGCGCAGTAAGAGAAGGACTTATCTCCTATGCTCCGGACGGAATACGCCAGAATATCTATCAAAAGGACGGCATCACGGTTATCGCCGATTGCTATAACGCCGCGCCCGAATCTATGCGCGGAGCAATAGACACATTGAAAGCAATAGATGTAGAGGGCAAGAGAATAGCCGTGCTTGGAGATATGCGCGAGCTCGGAGAGGGCTCGGATGAGATGCACAGAGAGATCGGACGCTATGTCGCATCAAGCGGCGTGGATCTGCTCTTGACTATCGGAGAATCGGGAGCGCTTATCGCACAGGGAGCAATACTCTCGGGTATGGCGGCGCAGAACGTTTTTGCCGAAAAGGATACCGAAAGCATCGAAAGACTCTGTAAGGAAATTTCGGGCAGAATGGCAAAGGGTGATGCAGTGCTCTTCAAGGCGAGCAGAGGCGTCAAGCTTGAAAGAGCCATTCAAAATCTTTTTGAAAACAAATAAACACATCAAAATATAACGAAAAAGACGCAAGAATGAAGGGAAAAGGGAAAAATGCTTTACGAAATGCTTGATAAAATGAAATATAGCCGTAAGATCGGTGTCGAGGCACTTATAATTGTCGTGCTCGTCTTTGCGCTCACCTGCCTTATGGGAAAATTGATAATTCCAAGGCTCCGCGCAAAGAAAATGAATCAACCTATAAGCGGTTATGTATCGGAGCACGCTTCAAAGTCGGGAACACCGACAATGGGCGGTATCTGCTTTATAATTGCATCGCTTATAGTAATTCTCGTATGGATAATGCTCGAAAGCCGCGGATACATGGGCGACAATTACGGCGAGAAGGGCGCGCTTATGCCTCTCGCACTCACACTCCTCTTGGGTGTCGGCAACGCGATGATAGGCTTCTACGATGACTATAAAAAGCTTGTAAAAAAGCAGAACGAGGGACTCAGCGAGATCCAGAAGCTTCTTTTGCAGGTTGCGGTTGCCGCAGGTTATCTTGCTATGATGGGCATGACCGACAATATCTCCACGACACTCCACATTCCCTTTTCCAATATACACCTTGATCTCGGCTATTTCGCATATCCCGTATATCTTTTGGTAATAGTCGGATTTGTAAACAGCACAAATATAACAGACGGACTTGACGGACTTGCTTCCTCTGTCGGTGTTACCGCGGCTGTCGGAATAATCGCTATGAGTATGCTGAGAATGCGTTGGTTCCAGGCATTCGCACCCGTATCGGACAGATATAACGCCGTTGTAGCGGCATCTCTTCTCGGAGCACTCCTCGGATTCTTGGTATTCAATCACTATCCCGCAAAGGTATTTATGGGAGACACAGGATCGCTCTATATCGGCGGAATAATAATGGGATGCGCAGTTGCGGCAGACGAATTTATAGCCGTTGTCCTTATGGCGTTCGTTTTCGTGCTCGATATGCTTTCAAGCCTCTTGCAGAGAGTATATTTCAAATTGACACACGGAAAGAGAATTTTCAAAAAAGCACCCGTTCACCATCATTTCCAGCTGCTTGGCTGGTCTGAGACAAAGATCGTAATTATGTTCTTCATCGTCAGCGCAATGTTTACCGCGCTTGGCGTGTACGGTGCAATCAGATAAAACTTATAGATTAAAAAAGGAGGCTTTTATGAGTAAGCAGGAAAAACGCGGATTTATTAAGCGCAGTGTTGAAAAATTGAATAATGCTTACGAGAAAAGCCTCGAGAAAAACGATCCCATCTACCTCGAGCCTCTCCATAAGACCGAGGTAAAGGAGGAGAGAGCTCTTACAAAGGGAAGCGTTGACGTGTATTTTCTTGTAATCGTCATCGCGCTCTCTCTTTTCGGCATCGTTATGTCGTATAGCGCAAGCTTTTATACGGCGGAGCTTGAGATGGGAGACGGACTTTATTACGTAGTGCGTCATATAGGCTTCATTTTGCTTGCCGCAATGATCACCGTACCCTTTGTGATATATGCGCGCCCGTGGTTTTGGAGGATATTCTCCATGCTATCCTTCGCGGTATCGATACTTTTGCTTTTGGCGGTGCTTGTCATAGGACGAAGCGGAAACGGTGCGCAAAGATGGATACAGCTCGGGCCCTTGACGATACAGCCCTCCGAGATAGCAAAGATGGCGGTCGTTATGTTCTTGGCGCTCCTTATGGCGAAATATGAAAAGAAGATAGAGCTTTCACAGCGCTTCGGCGGACATTTCCGTTACGGCGTGCTTTATCCCGTGCTGGTCATCGGATCGGTGTGTGGACTTGTCATGCTTGAAAAGCACTTGTCGGGACTTATCATAATAGGACTTTTAGGACTCACCGTAATGTTCCTTGGCGGAACAGATAAAAAATGGATGCTGCTCATATGCGGTGTCGGACTTTTTGCGGTTGTCGTGGTGCTCCTGTTTTCAAGCTACGCGCAGGAGCGTGTCAGCACTTGGATATTCCTTGAAAAGGCAGACCCGAGAGGATCTGCTTGGCAGACCTGGCAGGGACTTTACGCTATCGGATCGGGCGGACTTTTTGGAGTCGGTCTTGGCAATTCAAGACAGAAATACGGCTACGTTTCAGAGCCGCAAAATGACTTTATATTTACAATAATTTGCGAGGAGCTCGGCTTTATCGGAGCATTGGCCGTGATAGTACTGTTTGCTCTGCTTCTCTGGAGAGGATATAAGATCGCATCAAAAGCACCCGATAAATTTACCTCTCTCGTCGCGTACGGACTTACAACGAAGATCGCATTGCAGACCGTATTGAATATCGCAGTTGTAACAAACTCAATGCCCAATACCGGTATATCGCTTCCGTTCTTCTCATCGGGCGGTACCGCACTTATGCTCCAGATCTTTGAAATGGGCATCATCCTCTCAATATCAAGATATTCCTACATAAAAAAATAAGACGAAGCAAGACATAAAAAAACTCAACACCGAGGTAGAAAATGAAAGTATTGATGACAGGCGGAGGCACAGCCGGACATGTAAATCCGGCGCTTGCCATAGCAGAAACGATAAAGAAGCATCATCCTGATGCGACAATAGAATTTGTAAGCTCCAATCTTCCTTATGACAAGGCGGTCGACCTTGTCGCACGCGCGGGATATAAGCTCCATAAGGTCGACATCTGCGGAAGCTATAAGATATACGACCCGAGAAATCTCAAAACGATGTACTATATGATGAAATCGGCAAAGCAGGCTAAAAGGCTGGTAAACAGCTTTAAGCCCGATATAATCATCGGTACAGGCGGATTTGCATGCTATCCTGTGCTAAACGCAGGTGCGGAGATGGGAATCCCCACGCTCGTCCACGAATCGAATGCGATTGCAGGAAAGGCAGTTAAAAGACTCGCGCCTCGCGTTGATTGCGTAATGACAAATTTCCGCTCTACAACAGAGGAGATAAAGAACGCAAAAAGGATCATCAGAGTAGGCAACCCGACTCTGTTTGAGCTTGACGGCGAGAAAAAAGCCCTTAAGGATGAGAGTGAGTACCAAAAGAGAGTTATCCTTTTCGGCGGATCCGGCGGCTCTGAAACAATGAACGACGGCGTTGTAGAGGCATTAAAGAATATCGCAGATAAGTTCCCAAGCGTTGAGTTTTATCACGCATCGGGCAAGCGTGACTATGTAAGAATGCAGGCTCAGTATAAGCATAACGGCTTGTCAGAAAAGAAAAATGTCGTATTGACCGACTATATCTACGATATGAAGGAAAGAATGGCGGCTGCAGATCTCGTTGTCTGCCGTGCAGGAGCTATGACTATCTCCGAGCTTGCCTTGCTCGGTAAGGCGGCGCTTTTTGTTCCGTCGCCCTACGTTGTGGCAAATCACCAGTTCAAAAACGCAAAGGCCATATACGACAAGGATGCCTGCGAGCTTGTAGAGGAAAAGGATTTTTCAAGCGGCAAGCTTGCAAAGGTAATGGAGGAGCTGCTTGAAAGCGACTCAAGGCTCTCGGCATTCGGTGAGAGGATAAGGGATTTTGCAGACCGTGATGCCAACGAAAAGATCTATCTTGAGATAAAGCATCTGTTGGCTCTCGAATAATTTATAAAAAACAGACGTTTAAAGGAAAGGATGTGAAGCTATGGCAGATAAAAACCCCGCTGAAAGAGTCAGAGAGTCTCTTGAGGGCGCAAGGGAAAAAATGATCCTGCGATACGGAGAGCACAAAGCTCGTATAATTATACGCTCGTGTATCGCCGCGCTTGTCATATTGCTTGTTGCCGTAGCCGCCATTCTGCTTATCAAGGTGCGCACAATAGAGATAAAGGGCGACGTTACAATGTTTAACGAAAGCGAAATAGCAGAGGCCGCCGGAATAAACGTCGGAGACAGACTTTTTTCAAAAAGTGCAGGCAGAATTAAAAGAAATATTCAAGAAAGCATACCGCTTGCGCAAAAGGTAAAGGTCAGAAAAAGCCTTTTCGGAAAAGTAACTATCACGGTAGCCGTTGAAAGCGTTGATTATTATATCAAGGACGGAGACCTATATTATGCGCTCGATTGCGAGCTTAACGTGCTCGATAAGAGTAATACGGCAAGTAAATATTCGGAGTACGGAGCCGTGCTTGTAAAGCTCCCGAAGATCAGGACACCGAAGGTAGGAGAGAAGATAGTCTTCTACGACACGGTTGAGGAGACCGACTCAAACGGCGAGCCTCTGTACAAGGTCAGAGAGGAAGCATTTTACGACTATGTAAAAACATTTCTGACACATCTGCGACTCGGTAGCTACCACGCCAAGGCAAACGGAGTGATCCTCGAGGAAAAATTCGACGTCACACTGATATACGACGAAAAATACAAGGTCGTGTTCGGAAACGCAAGCAATCTTGAAATGAAATTCTCGATCCTTGGTGAGATCATCTCGGAGGGATCAATGGACTATGCCGAGAAGGTCTCGATAGACCTCTCCGAGCCGTCGAGAGCAACCGCGCGCGCCGACCTGACACTCGATTTTTCGGAGTTCGTGGATTGATGTCTGTCGCACGATTATAAATCTTCTAAAAAGCGTTAAAATTCGTTAAAATGCGTTAAAATGCGAAATTATAAAAAACCATAGCTTATGGGAGCCAAAAACCTTTGGCTCCCATAGCTTTTTATTAAGACATACACTTCTTCATTTTGGCTAAAGCGGCCTTTTCAAGCCTTGATACCTGCGCCTGCGAGATGCCAAGCTCGTCGGCAATCTCGGTCTGAGTTCTGCCCTTAAAATACCTCATTGAAATGATAGATTTCTCGCGCTCGCCAAGGGTTTTGAGGGCATCCCTCAAAGCAATATTTTCAAGCCAGGAGTCATCCGCGCTTGAAACGTCGGCAAGCTGATCAATGACAAAAAGCGAGTCTCCTCCGTCTGTATAAACCGGCTCGTAGATCGAGATCGGCTCAACAACCGCCTCCATCGCCTCGGACAAGGATTCCTTTTTTACATCAAGCTCTTTTGCCAATTCATCAAGCGTTGGCTCGCATTCTCGCTCTGCCTGCATCTCCTCGCGCTTCTTTAATGCGCGGTAGGCAAGATCCCTTATAGAACGGCTTACTCTGAGTGTGTTGCTGTCTCTTAAATAGCGCCTGATCTCACCTATTATCATAGGCACGGCATAGGTTGAAAATTTAACGTCAAGCTCGGTGTTAAAATTGTCAACGGCCTTTACAAGTCCAAGGCATCCGACCTGAAAAAGGTCGTCTGCGTTATCCCGTTTTCCCGCAAAGCGTTTTATAATTGAGAGAACGAGTCTTAAATTTCCGCAGATCAGATCGCGCCTCGCTCCCGCATCGCCCTCTCTGATTCTGTTAAGCAAGACCTTCTTTTCGTCATCGTCAAGCAGGATCAGATCGTTTGTGTTTACTCCGCATATTTCAACTTTATTGTAAAACATAGAATAATCTCCCAAAATGTTTTTTTTGTATATAAGGTGATTATTCCCGACACGCAACGCAAAAATTCGATTCAAGGAGTGGAAAAAATTTCAAGGCTTCTTCCCAAAATATAGCAAAATATGCCATAAAAAGAAACCAAAGATTGAAATATCAACAAACATGCACGAAAATATATGTAAAAATAGTGATTGACAAATTAGAAAAAGGGTGGTATAATACAAGGCGTAGCTTTGCCGAACGGCCGCGTACGGTCACGCCGAAAGGTATCCGTGCGAGGAAAGTCCGGGCTTCATAGGGCAGGGTAGCTGATAACGTCAGCCGCGGGTAACCGCCGGGAAAGTGCAACAGAAATAAACCGCCTGATATTTCAGGTAAGGATGGAAAGGTGAGGTAAGAGCTCACCGCCGGGGCAGTAATGTCTCGGGTCCCTGTAAACCCCACCCGAAGCAAGACAAACTGAAACTATGAGGCTGCTCGTCTCGTTTCGAAAAAGTCGCATGATGCCGCTGGC